>JBBTMW010000135.1:0-10981 GCA_038067995.1 Candidatus Zixiibacteriota bacterium | reverse complement strand
TCGGAGTCACCGCCTACTACGATAAGATGGTGGCTGTCTGGACCGACACACGCCACGGCAACCAGGAAGCGTACAGCGCGCGATGGTATCTGCCTCTTCTCGAGCCGCGACTGCTGTCGCCGGATTCCGGATCGATTCAGGCGCCCTCTCCGAATCTGACCTGGGCTACTACATGGAAAGAAAGCGACGACAGATATCTTGTTCAGATTTCTGCAGACAGCACCTTTACAAGTGGAGTAACGTTTGGCACAGTCTTTGATAACACTTTTCCCTCGTCAGTGACTGCTGAGGGCAAACATTTCTGGCGGGTGATGTCGCTAAAAATCTCGAATTCGGATACCTCCGCCTGGTCTCCAACGTGGTCGTTCATCGTTGATGGCACACCGCCAACTGCATCAACCCTTCTTTCACCAGTAAGCGGGTATCTCTCGCAAAGCCCACTGCCAACTTTCGATTGGAGCAACGCCATCGACGCTTCACCGCTAACATATGCTCTGGAACTCTCCTCGAATAGCGGTTTCGTTGGCGGAGATACGCGAACATATTACACTGGCTCAGCGTCAATTCTTGCCCTTCCCGATCCTTTGCTTCTGGACAGTACCTACTATTGGCGGGCACGGGCAATTGACGTTGTCGGCAACAATTCGGTCTCAGGTAGTTGGACTATCAAGTACGAGCCATACTTCTGCGGCGATGTCAATAACAGCGGCGGGACACCAAATGTCGTTGATATTACCTATTTCGTTCAATGGCTTTTCGTGGGGGGGCCGACTCCACCCATTATGGCCGCGGCAAATGTGAATGGCATTTCACCAGTCAACATTGTCGATTTGGTATATTTGGTGCAGTATCTCTTCGCAAGTGGGCCACCCTTGAATTGCCAGTAAACAGGATTACCCGAACGGGAGCCATTGGCTCCCGTTTCCCTTTGCAGTGTCTCCCGCTCCCCGACGCTCAAAAAATCCTCTTTCCTCCCATCGTGAATCTCATTTACTTGAGTAGCCATGCAATCGGTTGATAACTCCATAGTGCCGGCACGCTACTGGCACCTCCTCGAAAACGGAAAAATCCAGTGCGATCTCTGCCCACGATTCTGCCGACTCAACGACGGTCAGCGCGGGTTGTGCTTCGTGCGTCAGCGCGAAGGGAACCAGATGGTGCTGACCACCTACGGCCGCTCTTCTGGATTCTGTGTCGATCCCATCGAAAAGAAACCGCTCAATCATTTTTATCCCGGGACACCGGTGTTGTCATTCGGCACCGCTGGATGCAACCTCGCCTGCAAGTTCTGCCAGAACTGGGATATCAGCAAATCGCAGGAGATGGACACCCTCGCCGATTCAGCCTCTCCCGAGACTATTGCCCGCGCAGCTAAAACTCTGAATTGCACCTCGGTGGCATTCACCTACAACGACCCTGTCATCTTTTTGGAATATGCCGTTGATGTCGCACAGGCATGTCACGAGCTGGGGATAAAGACCGTTGCCGTCACCGCGGGTGAAATCTGCAGGGAGCCGGCGGTCGAGTTTTTCAGGGAGATGGACGCCGCCAATGTCGATCTAAAGGCCTTCACCGAGCGATTCTATACCCAGTTGTGCGGCGGGCATCTGCAACCGGTGCTGGATACGCTTGTCTATCTCAAGAAAGAAACCAAGGTCTGGTTCGAGATCACCAATTTGATTATCCCCGGCGAAAACGATAGTGACTCAGAGATAGAAGCAATGTGCCAGTGGATCGTGGAGAATCTCGGCCCCGATGTGCCGCTTCACTTTTCAGCGTTCCACCCCGACTGGAAAATGCTCGATCATCCGCCGACTCCGCCGGAGACATTAGTGAAAGCACGGCGAATTGCTATCTCGAACGGCATCCGCTACGCCTACACCGGCAACATTCATGATATCGCTGGCGGCACTACCTTTTGCCATCAATGCGGGAAAGCGGTGATAGTCCGCGACTGGTATCAACTCCTCGACTGGCAACTCGATAACGACGGCAATTGCCAAAAGTGTGGTACACCGTGCGCCGGAGCATTCGCTGGTCCTCATGGCAAATGGGGTGCGAAACGACAGCCGGTGCGATTAGCGGAGTTTAGATAGTTATGGGAAAAACAGCAGTAAAGCGCATCACACTAGAATTCCATCCTCTCACCGCCGACCGCTGGAAAGATTTCGAGCAATTATTCGGAGCGCGCGGCGCCTGCGGGGGATGCTGGTGTATGTGGGGTCGGCTCACCTCAAAACAATATGAACAAGGAAGCGGCGACAAGAATAAGCACGCAATGAAAAAGCTCGTTTCGAGCGGTACCGAGCCTGGCATTATTGGATATCACGACAGCGCTCCAGTCGCATGGTGTGCTATCGCACCTCGTGCCGACTATCCGCGCCTTGCGACATCCCGCATTTTCGCGCCGATTGATGATAAACCGGTTTGGTCGATTGTCTGCCTCTTTATCGCCAAGGAGTATCGCCGCACCGGAGTATCAGCCAGGATGATAAAGGCAGCCGTGGCCTTCGCAAAGAGCAAGGGAGCGAAAGTGATCGAAGGCTATCCGCATGATCTGGGAGCAAAGCTCGAACCGGATGCCTTTGTCTGGATGGGGATGATGTCGGCCTATGAAAAAGCCGGATTCAAAGAAGCCGCCCGCCGTTCGGCGAAGAGGCCGGTGGTGAGAAGAGGGTAGGGGAGGATGGTAGTGACATTGCCATGATTGGCCTCAATAATGAATGCTACATTGATGTGAAACAAGATATTCTTGGCGGGATTGAGGACAATCCCGACCTACTTCGCCGTAACATAATTCCACAGTAGGGCGGCATTGTCTTCAATGCCGCCGATCATTTTAGCTACAACACTCTTAACCTGCTCTTCGTGGGTTGACCCCAATCGGGAAAATAATATCCCTGTTTGAGATATCGCCCAAAGGTCGATAATCTCCATTGCTGTGGAGACTCTGCGAAGCCATGTCGCACAGGATTGTAGTGGATATAGTCGATATGATTCTTCAAATCTTTATCCGATCGAATCATATGATCCCAATATCGATTCTGCCAAACAGGAGCCTTTGAGCGATGACGCTTCTTGAATTGACATGTGAACGAGTGCTTCATGCGATGGACAATATTGGGGATTACCGCAGCATCACTGGAGATAAGCGCGTGAATATGGTCAGGAAGAATCACCCAGGCGAGAATAGTAAACGACACCTTGCGTTCGGTGCGAATCAGTGCTCGAAGAAGAAGGTCTGAATTGTTCAACAAGACGGGCAAGCGCTTGGCTGTTATTACTGTTACAAACCATGTTTGTCCTGACGAAAAATGTCGGATGAGTTTTGACATAGGGGTAAAATGGGCAACTGCACTGACAGGCGGCGTCAGTGAAAGAATAACAGATGCCAGATAGATTGTTGATTGGCGGCATTGAAGACAATGCCGCCCTACTACGCCTGTTGCACTTCAAATGTGAATCCACCCTCCCGCCTTCGCGGGAGTGACATGCGTGAGGGTGCGGTGAGAATTGAAGGTTTTTCAACAGACCCAGCATGGTGGGTTCTTATCGGTACAGAATGTGATTCCTATTACCGCCGCTCCTCCATTTATAAATGAGGACGGCATTATCCTCAATCCCGCTAATCCATCTTCAATACTCCGGTTCCTCACCATAAAAAAAACCCGCGCCGGTTTCCCAGCGCGGGCCTCTTCTTTTTATCAGAGCGAACAGATGTCTTATGAACAACCGCTCGTGGAGCCGCACGTGACACACTTAAGACAAGTGCCGTTGCGAACCATTGTGAATGATCCGCACTCGCCGCACATGTCTCCTTCGTATCCCTTCAGCTTCGCGGAACGTCTTTCGACGATACGACGATAGGCTCCTTCGTCGAAGATGGCGGCGCTTCCTGCTGGCGCGGCGATAAGCTCAGGCATCTCCGGCGAGCTGTCAGGTTGCGACGCTGTAGCCGGTTTCCCCATCGATTGACCATGGCCGTTTCCTCCTGGATATTCCGAGTGTCCATTCCCGTTTCCGTGTCCATTGCCGTTGCCATTCCCGTTGCCGGGGGCATTCTTTGAGATCGAAAGGTGCGTGGTGTGAATATCCGCTTCGGTTCTGCTGGCCTTATGGCCTGCACCCTCGACGCGTTCTTCAGCGAGATATTCGATTGACTCTTCCGTCGGATCGCCCAGCGTGTCGCCGCGGAGATCATCCTCGGTAACATGGGCCAGATCGGTGCGATCGAGATAAGTGATCGCCAGCTCGCGGAAGATGTAATCGATAATCGAGGTTGCGCGTTTGATCGATTTGTTTCCCTGCACGAATCCATTCGGCTCGAAACGACTGAAAAGAAACGCCTCAACGAACTCTTCAAGCGGCACGCCGTGTTGCAATCCGAGTGAGATCGCAATGGCGAAGGCATTCATGAGTGAACGGAACGCCGCCCCTTCGCGATGCATATCAAGGAAGATTTCGCCGAGAGTGCCATCGGCATACTCGCCGGTTCTCAAGTAGAGCTTGTGTCCGCCGACCACTGACTTCTGGGTGTATCCACCACGGCGGTTCGGCAGTTTACGACGACGGGCGATGTAGCGATAGATGACCGACTCAGCCATCTTCTGCGCCGCCTTATCGACGGTGTATGTTTCGCCATCCTCATCATCAAGGAGGGAGGAGTTGAGCGGTTGCGAAAGCTTGGAGCCGTCGCGATAGATTGCAATCGCCTTGTTCATCGTTTCCCACGACATCATAAAGGCTCGGCGAACATCTTCGATGGAGGCTTCGGAGGGCATATTGATTGTCTTGGAAATCGCACCCGAGATAAAGGGCTGAGCCGCGGCCATCATGGTGATATGAGCTTCGTATCGAATAAATCTCTGTCCCTTCTTGCCACAGCGATTGGCGCAGTCAAAGACGGGCAGGTGATCCTCACGAAGGAATGGCGCCCCCTCAAGGGTCATGGCGCCGCAGACAAATTCATTGGAGGCGTCGATCTGCTCTTTGGTGAATCCGATTTCGCGAAGGAGGTTAAAACCCCAGTCGGCGACTGTCTCTTTTGCAAGTCCAAGCGTATCGCGGAGGAAATCGTCACCGAGGACATGGCGATTGAAAGCGAAGGTGATATCAAAGACGCCTTCAAGTTCCTTCTCAATCTTCTCCAGTTCGGTCTCGGTGAATCCTTTGGATTTGAGCGACTCGTGATTGATAAACGGCGCCGCTTTGAGCGTCTTATGACCGGTGGCGTAGGCGATGATATCCTGGATTTCATTCAAGCTGTAGCCGAGACGCTCGAGCGCAACTGGCACGGAATGGTTGATAATTTTGAAATAGCCGCCGCCAGCAAGCTTCTTGAATTTCACGAGCGCGAAATCAGGCTCAATACCGGTGGTGTCGCAATCCATGACAAGGCCGATAGTGCCGGTCGGTGCGATCACGGTTACCTGAGCATTCCTAAAACCGTTAGTTTCGCCGAGCGCAAGGGCCTCATCCCATACTTCGACAGCCGCCTTGGATATGGTCGAGGGAACCAGCTTACGGTTCAGCCCTTTCGGCCTGATGGTAAGTCCGGCATAATCTGAGGCATCGCCATTATATGCGGCGGTGCGATGGTTTCGAATGACGCGCAACATGTGGTCACGATTGCGATAATAACCCGGGAATGGTCCCAGCTTCTTGGCCATCTCTGCCGAAGTTGCATAAGACTGCCCGCACATTACCGAGGTCAGCGCACCACACCAGGCATAGCCCTCGGGGGAATCATACGGGATGCTCATGCGCATCAGCAGTGTTCCCAGATTGGCATAACCAAGCCCAAGGGTGCGATATTCGTAGCTCTTTTGAGCGATTGATTTCGAGGGATATGCCGCCATCAGAACCGATATCTCCAGCACCACTGTCCAGAGACGGCAGGCATGGCGATAGCTGTCGACGTCGAACGCCCCTTCGTCGCTCAAAAACTTCACGAGATTGATAGAGGCCAGATTGCAGGCGGTGTCGTCGAGGAACATGTATTCCGAGCAAGGGTTGGAAGCATTGATGCGTCCATCGGCCGGGCAGGTGTGCCATTCATTGATAGTCGTGTCGAATTGCACCCCCGGATCGGCACAGGCCCAGGCGGCGTTGCAGATTTTCTCGAACAGTTCAGTCGCCGGGATTGAGCTGGCGGTCTTGCCATCGGTGCGCCGGACAAGTTCCCAGTCACGGCCATCTTTCAGCTTTTCAAAGAAGCTATTGGGGATACGCACCGAGTTGTTGGAGTTCTGCCCCGAGACGGTGATATAGGCTTCCCCTTCCCAGTTGGTATCGAGATTCACGAAATCGATTTCACCAATCCCCTGGTCGGCCAGTTCCAGAATCTTTTTCACATACTGCATCGGCACCGCGAGACGGCGGGCGGTGCGGAGAGCGTCCTTGAGACGGCCGTTCTTTTCGAGATTGGTGTTCACTGTGCCGTTATCTTCCATGCGTGTCGCGGCAAAAATCGTCTTGAGCTGTTCACGAATGATCCTCGATCCGGTCACCATCGCGGCAACTTTTTGCTCTTCGACAACTTTCCATGCGATGAACTCTTCGATATCGGGATGGTCGAGATCGAGACAGACCATCTTGGCGGCGCGGCGGGTTGTGCCGCCCGACTTGATAGCCCCTGCGGCGCGATCGCCGATGCGAAGGAATGACATCAATCCCGATGAATTGCCACCACCGGAGAGTGGCTCTTTGGAACCACGAATATGCGAGAAGTTGGAGCCGGTGCCGCTACCGTACTTAAACAAGCGGGCTTCACGAACCCAGAGGTCCATGATGCCGCCATCGTTGACAAGATCGTCACTCACCGACTGAATGAAACAGGCATGGGGCTGAGGATGCTCATAGGCATTCTTGGCCTGAGTGAGCATGTGCGTAGCCGGGTCGACATAATAGTGTCCCTGCGACACGCCGGTGATTCCATAAGCGAAGTGAAGACCGGTGTTGAACCACTGCGGCGAATTGGGGGCCGCGATCTGCGACGCCAGCATGTAGCAGAGTTCGTCGTAGAATGTCTGCGCGTCGGCTGGGGAATCGAAGTAGCAGTGCTCTTCACCCCAATGGCGCCAGCATCCGGCGAGACGATGGAACACCTGGCGCGAATCAATTTCGCTTTCGCTATCGCCATTGTTGCGCTTGATACCTGCTTTGCGGAAATACTTTTGAGCAAGAATGTCGACCGCCACTTGCGACCAGGATTTTGGTACCTGGATATTGTCGAGGCGGAATACGACCGATCCGTCGGGGTTCTTGATTTCGGATACTCGTTCCGTGAATTCGATGGATGCATAGGGAGATTCATTCTCCAGAGTGAACACGCGTGGAATCTTCATCGATTACCACCCTCCTGGTGTTACAGTGGTGAAACGTCCAAACGTTGTTGTGCGCTCACAGTCCATGTGACCTATCACCACGATCTATTTTTAAGCTGTCGCTGTTTTCTGTTTAAGTACCTGCCACCGTACTGCCCGTTGTGGGTCGAGCACGGCAGGGGGACAATATATTGTGCTTTAAGAACGCCCAACGACTTAAATTGGTGTTTTTCGCCCTTTTCTGCTATTCCGTTGCTAATCAACCCAGTAGCGGAGCGGCAGGAAAATTGCCATCTAACATGATTCTTACGCAGAAATTGCGGACTAAAAAATCCGTTCATTTAACATGATGTAGAATAGCGTCTTACGGGAGTTCAGTTTCTTGTGACTGTCAAATTGAAGTCTGTTAACAAATCGGCACTGTGAATTTCGCTGTCTTACAGCCAGTTACAGGGATACTCACAGCCTGCCAACAGGTTGTCAACAGGGGATGTGCATTTCTCCGGGATTGTGAAGTGACCGTTTTGGGTTTGGAAAGGCGCTCGACAGGTTGTCTGGCGGCAATGACCGGCGAGGCCGGTTTTTCTTCTTGACAGATTTGAGGGGATAGTTTATACTATTCACGCAATCGGAAAGTGTTACTCTTTCTGTGGATTACTTATTATCGTCCACCCAGGATGGTCCAAAGCCTTCCTGGGTTTTTCTTTTATGGATGCAGGGGTGCATAAAATCACAGACATCGTGAAGATCTTGATTTCCGTCTAACGATTTGCGTATGCTTGCAATAATAGTAAGGCGCAAGAGGGAGGAATCATGTTTGGAATCTGAAAATCCGAAGGAAATCAACGATCAGTTGATTGAGGTCTATCGTGCGCGATCGGTGATGTCATCTAGACCGCCAGTGCCGCAAGTCCGCCCATGGATTCGATACTGGGCTCGGACACTTGATTATGGAATCTTTGGTCTGACCATTGGTGTTTGCATCGGGCTCGTAAACCCAGAACTTGCCAAGATGAACGCGATTCTACTGAACATGGTCATCCTGGTTCTATGGATTCCCTGCGAAGCAGGTTTTCTCCGCTTATGGAACACCACACCAGGAAAGCTGATTCTTAATATTGAGCTCAAGAATTCTGGGTCTGTTCGCGTCTCGTACGGAAAGGCACTCTCACGAAGTTTCGATGTATGGTTACGGGGAATGGCGGCAGGAATACCAATTGTAAGCCTCTTCTCTCAATATCTTGCCTATGATCGTCTGACCAAGCACAACGTAACAACGTGGGATACCGACGAAGGCTTCGTAATCAAACATCATGAAATAAGTTTCGGGCGCGGTGTTCTGGCGGTCGTACTTCTCTTTGGCATCTGCATGGCCTTGTTAGTCCAACGTTTTAAAAATTTCGCTTAATCTTAACACAAAAACAATCCCCCTCTTGACAGTCCTATTTCACCCGATTATATTCTCCTGTATAGGTAAACGAAAACGATTTTCATTTTCATTTAGATTGTCACCAATGAAAGGACAAAAGTATGAGAAATCTTCGTAAGTACCTCACCATCATCGCGCTAAGCGCCATAACGCTCGCCGCTTCAGCCCACGCCGACCGGCGCAAATATGCCTGGACCTACATGCCGGTCACCATTGCCGCCGAGGCGACGGAGCTTGAGCTATACCAGACCTACACCGATGGCGACCCCTATTCGTGGGAATATCGCATCGAGCTTGAGCAAGGGCTGTCATCACGGGTCGATTTCTCCCTCTACCAGATTTTCAAACAAAACGAGAATGAGAATCTGAAATGGAATGCCTTTCAGCTTCGCTCCCGCATGCGATTGCAGGAGCCGTCGACATCGACGTGGAGTCCCGTTCTCTATCTCGAATACAACCGCAAACTCGATTTTTCCGAACCGAACAAAGCCGAATGCAAGATTCTTTGCGGGCGAAATTTTGGCGCGACCAATTTCTCCGCTAATGCCGTCTATGAAGTCGCCTGGGCGCCCGGGGAGCCGGAACATGAAGTGGGCTTTGATCTCGGACTATCTCAGGAGTGGTCGTTCAAATATTCAATCGGTTTGGAGACATCGACGCGCTTTGAATTTGTCGATGGCGAAACCGAAACGGTTGCCTATGCCGGACCGGTGGTGAGTTTTGCCTCGGGGGAATTGTGGTACACCCTTGGCGCCGGGTTCGGCCTCACCGATGAATCCGCCGACACAAGGGTTCGTCTCTTAGTGGGTGTTGGGTTGTGATGTGTTATCTGAAATCAGTCTTTGACTTCGTAGGTCGGTGTTCCGATGCGCCGCGTCAGCGGAGAGGAGAAACCCGACAGTTTTTTTCCCGCCAGAGAGAAGAGTGTCGGGTTTCTCGTTCGGCGTTGCCTCTCTCGGAACCGCGACCTACGAGGAATATGACGGGAACCCACCTGAAAGGTGGGCCACCCCAACCCCCTCGCATCGCACGCAGACGAGATGCGTTTTCTTTGTCGCGAGCACTATTTACACTCGCCATCGCATGCATCTCCCTCGCGCTCTTTGCCTGCGGAGGAGGTGCACCCTCCGATGAAACTCGCACTCCCGGTGAGATTGCCTTTCGACGAAATTGCCAGACTTGCCACTCCCTTCCAAAGCCGTCACTGAAAACCGACGATGAATGGCCATCCACCGTCGCGCGCTATGCCCCCCGCGCCAAATTAACGCCCGAGGATATCGCCGCTATCACGGCCTATCTTGTCAGCGCGAATGGGGGGTGAGGGAGGGTGGGTAGAAGAGTGTTTAGTAGGGCGACTTTGTCTTCAATGCCGCCATCTTCGGCACAAGGGAGTAGGTCGGAACCCCTGCGGTTCCGACGTCTTTGACAGGAACCCACCTGAAGGGTGGGCCACCCCGGCCTATCTTGTGAGTGCGAATGGGGGGTAGAGGGGGAATGATGCTTCGCGGCATTAGGGAGTAGGTCGGAACCCCTGCGGTTCCGACGTCCTTGACGTGAACCCGCGGTCATACACAGGCCTACTCGGCGCTTGCCTAATCAAGCGAGAATCACGAGATTTATTGAGTGAAATTTGAATTAGACCCATACAACCGAAATGCTCCGGATGACGATCTTTTAAACGATCTAAAAAGGGTCGCAGGCGAAATGCATTCGAGTTCGTTAAGCGTGGAGAAATATCAAAAACAAGGTCGATTTAGTCCCTCGACGATTGCAAGAAGGTTTGGTTCCTGGACCAAGGCCTTGAAGCTGGCTGGACTACAAATTAACAAAAATCAAACCATCTCCACTGGCGATCTCATTAACGACCTCAAAAGGGTAGCCAAGATATTGAACAAATCAACTTTGACTACGGACGATTATGAATCACTTGGGATGCATTCTCGAGGACCCTTCAAAAAGGCGTTCAGATATTGGCACAATGCGTTGGAAAAGGCTGGTTTGAAGCGAATCATATACCATGGAATTACAAATGAGGAATATTTTGAAAACTTGGAAGAGGTTTGGACCAAGTTGGGAAGACAGCCCCACAGGGAGGATACTCATAAACCTCTCTCAAGGTATTCAGGAGCTGCATACGCAAAGAGATTTGGTACTTGGCGCAAAGCACTCGAGGCATTCATCGAATATGTAAAACTGGAAGAAAAATCACCGTCAATAGTTGAAGAGA
>JBBTMW010000134.1:0-6716 GCA_038067995.1 Candidatus Zixiibacteriota bacterium | reverse complement strand
AATGTTGACGGACTCGCGACTACCGATCTGTGGGACATCATTCAGGATGGCGATGGTGTCAAGTGGATTTGCGGTCTGGGTGGATTGACACGGTATTCTTCAAGTGGCTTTCATGGTTATCCATCCAACAATCAGGATGGCCCCGACCGATTGCTTTGTCTGGCCGACGATGGCGACCAGCTTTGGGTGGGAAGCGAGAAGGGACTTCTGTTGTTCTCCAAATCGAGCAACGGCGGGCAATTCCTGGATCGCTATAGTATCAGCCTGACTAATCCTTTTCCTCGCATCAATGACATTGCGATTGTGGGCGACACGATTTGGCTCGCCACCTCGGTCGGCATCGCCCGTGCGATCACTACTTCGCCGAGTCAACTCAAGTCACCGGCTAATTGGGTCGTGTACGATCTCTTTTCTAATCCCGAACTTGTCTTCATGTCGCAAACGAGAGTCGTCCCGTTTCGCGAGAGAATCTATGTCGGCAACGCCGATGGCATCTTTCGCCTTGTCATCGATACTCTTGTCCCCGATACCACTTTCGCACACGTGCCGCTGGCAATGAATCGGCAGGTCTTTGAAATGAAAGTGGAGAACGACACTCTTTTCTGCTACAGCGCAGGCAATTTTCGATTTATCACATCCGCCGGTGTCTTTGGAGCGCCGTCGTCCACTGGCTTGGCAACCGCTCCGCGCGATGGAGTAAACAACGGCCAGTTTCGATGGGTCGGCATTTGGAAAGACGGCTATTACCAAAATAGCTCCGCAACGTTTGAACCTTACGTCGTCGAAGGACTCCCCGACAATGCGGTCAGTGACGTCACGGCCACACGCAATGGTAAACTCACGGCGCTTTTTCCCATCATAAAACATGTGGGGCAGAAGGAATCCGATGGTTGGCATATCGAACCGCTCCCACCGACTAACACCTATCAGGCCACGACTCTCGTGAGTGCCGATTCAACTGGCAACTTATGGCTTGGCACTTTCGGAAACGGTCTCTTCCGCCTTTCCGCCGATTCATTGACCAATTTCGATGAACAAAATTCTACCCTTATAGGCAATTCGGATGGCGCTCATTACGTGGTGATCAACGGCCTCGCTATTAACAATCGCTTTCTTTTTGCCGCCTGCTACCGCGCCGTGAATGGGAGACCGATCGCAATCGCACCTTTGGCGAGCATTGACAATCCATCCTCGTGGATGGCTCTCGGACTTGCCGACGGAATCACCGATATCTACGCCTCGGCTCTTGATGTCAACGGTGGCTATCTTGCCTATGGGACCGAAGGAAATGGAGTTTATCTCTACTACTTCGGTAGTGATCCCTTTGACAAGAGCGATGACTACGTGCGCCACTTCACCGAAACTGATTTTTCACAACTAATTTCCAACAGCATCACTGCCCTGCGATTCTCGCCGTCCGGTGAATTGTGGGCCGGCACTTCTTTTGGTCTCACTCGCTATGATGACGGCACCGAGCGATGGGTAGACATTGATCTTCCGCCCGGGATCGGTCCCGAGGTGATTGATATCGATTTCGATTTTCGTGGAGCCATGTGGGTCGCCGCTCGCGATGGAATCGCGCGATATGAGGCGACCTCTCAGGAAGTTGCATCTTTCACACCGCAAAACTCCGGCCTCGTCTCATCTGAGATAAACGCCCTGACCGTTGACCGGCTGACCGGCGATCTCTATGTTTCGACCCAGCAAGGGATATCATTGTTTTCGTCGGGTTTTGCCGACCCATCTGTTAACGTCGAAAATATCGCCGCCTTTCCCAATCCTTTTGTCGTCGAAGACGGTGGCTCCGGTCTGCGATTCAATTTCGCCGGAGAAGGGACCGCCCGCATCTTTTCCATCGCTGGCGAGCCCGTATGCGATATGCCGGTCAATGGCGTATGGGATGGGCGCAATGCCTCGGGACAACCGGTAGCATCCGGCGTCTATCTCTTCACCGTCACCGACTCCGAGGGGAATATCGGTCACGGCAAATTGCTCTTAATTCGCAAATGATCTTAGTGAGAAAACTTGCCCCCGGCGACCTTTCCGCTGAGTTGGCGACAGTTGTCGTACGACATTCGTTGTTCGCTTCGCATCCATTCATGGATGTTTGGAAGGCGCTTAGTGGACATGTAGTGTTTTGGGTTGCCGAAGAGGAAGGGAACATTGCGGCCGTTTTGGCAGGGGTTGAATTCGGCCGCAAGCCGCTTGCGCGCTTCCAGTCTCTGCCGGATGGCATTCCTTCTGTGTTCGCTTGTCAGGGAATCACACATGACAGGGTGCATCTCGCCTCTCAGATTCTCGATGGTCTCTCACAGCACGGCTATATCAAGACATTTGTGACCGACTTCGATAACAGCTTCCCACCCCACTCGACCTTTCACCGCGCTGAAATGGTCACTCACGTCGTCGATATTTCTAATCCGTCCTATGAGCCATCCGACAAAACACTGATGTCAGAAATTCGCAAGGCCGAGCGGGAGCATACCTCGGTCGTGCCATTCAACTGGAGCAAACACGGTGGTCGTTTCATCGATCTTGTTGCCATCAGCGAAACGCGCCACGGACGCCTTCCCAAATACCCGTCGCCATTCTTCGAACGGCTCGCCGTCGTCGCTGAGCATGACGACCGCATCATCTGGATGTGGTGCGAGCACGAAGGTAGAGCGGTTGCCTCGCATATCTATTTTATACAAGGAGACAATGCTATCAATTGGCAAATATACTATGACAAAGATTTTCCGTTTTTGAAAGCCAATCAACTGACCACCTGGCGAACTATTGCCGATCTTCGCGCGCGAGGAGTGACCCGACTCAATCTCGGAGCATCTCCAGACGAAGCCGAGGGGCTGGTCGCCTACAAATCCAAATGGAATGCCGTTGAGCATTCCTATTCCATCCTTGAAAAGAAATCATGGCTGGGGAAATTGTGGTGAGCGCACCCCTTCGTATTCTCGTTCTTGCCGATGCACGTTCTTTTCACACCGAGCGATTTGTAGCTCAACTACGGATACAGGGATGCTCCGTTCTTCTGGCCTCTCTTGAGCCGGGAGAAATAGAGTGTCATCAGATAACAAGACGGGGACCGATGTCATCACTCCATTACCTGTTCGCCATCGGTCAGGTTCGAAAGCTCATCAAGGAGTTTGCCCCGGATATAGTCAACGCCCACTTTGCAACCGGTTATGGCTTTCTGACGTCACTCGCGGTTGGGAAAATTGGCCCACCTATCGTATTGAATCTGTGGGGGTCTGATGTTTTGGTGGTACCTCAAAAGTCGGCTCTCCATCGCACCAAGCTGAGTATGGCAATCAACAGCGCCAACCTCGTCTGTGCCGATTCGGGCTATTTGCTAGATCAGGCCAGACAATATCGTGAACCACATCAGGCCGCGGTTATTCCATGGGGAATAGAAAGAGAGTATCTTGCTTTGTATAGGCCGGAGTGTTCGATAGGCGTTCCCCTTCGCATCATCGTCCCCCGCCACCACGAATCAGTCTACAACAACGAATTCATTCTACGGGCGCTGGTCCCATTGCTCAAGGATGGAATCGCCACTCTCACCATCCCCGACTGGGGAAGGGGAATAGCATCCTTCAGAAAGCTCGCCACCGACCTTGACTGCAAAGGGGTCTCTTTCTACTCTCGCATGAAGAGACCCGAGTTTCTTCGTATGATGAGTGAGCATGATATCTATCTGAGTGCGGCTTCGACTGATTCTTCCCCGGTTTCGCTGATAGAGGCGATGGCGTTGGGACTCATGCCAATCGCCGCCGATATTCCAGGAATTGCCGAATGGCTGACACCACAGAACGGTCTTCTTTATCCCCCGGGCGACGAGTCGCGTCTTCGCGAGTGCATTGGGACTATTCGGGAAATCGATTTGTCGGCATTACGTCGTGAAAGCCATGAGCGCGTACGTCGGCACGCCATCTTCGAGGAAAACATCGCCTGGCAAATCGCGTTGATGAAAAAATGCGCCGAAAAGGGAAGTCAACAGTCATGAAACGGGTACTTCTGATCGCCTACTATTTCCCTCCTCTCGGTGGGGCGGGCATCGCCCGGCCACTAGCCCTATGGAATCATCTCCCATCAAACGGATATGAATGCCATGTTCTGACCGTCAAGCCCGTTGCCTATCGGGTGTGGGAACCGACCCTCCTTGAGGGTATGTCGCTTGATTCCATCTACAGATCTGGCTCATCGGATCCGCAACGCCTTATGTATCTGTTGGGCATACGCACGCCCTCGAAGAAAGCGCACGCTCTCGGAACATCCACGAGCAAATGGTTCTATCCTGACAACAAGCGAGGATGGATTCGTCCCGCAACGGTGCTCGGCAGAACCTTGCTGAGCAACCGAAAATACGACGCCATCATATCAACCTCGCCGCCAATCTCGTCGCATGTCATCGCGCGAACTCTTGCGCGAGAGTTCAACATTCCCTGGCTGGCCGACTTCCGCGACAAGTGGTCGGTTCGTGGACTTGAAGATATCTTCGAGGGTCACGATCGCCTCATTCAACGCGGCAATGCTTTCTTATCTGATATCCGCGATACAGCCAAACGGATCACGACCGTCAATAGGAGTGTCGCCGAATATATCGGGACGGGTGAAGTAATCGAAAACTCCTACGACTCTCAGCTTGTTGGCCGTTGGCGAACAAGAGTGGAATCCCCAACTTTCAACATCGGTCTCTTTGGCACATTCAATGTGATGTTTCCGATTGAACCTCTTCTGCAGGTAATTGCGCAATTGCCCAACCGGGACAATGAAAAGATTCGGCTTATTCAGGTAGGGGATGTCGATAAGGAATGGTTGCAAGTCCAGCTTGCGAAGTATAACCTCGAAACGAAATGCGATGTGCTCGGTTTTCAGCCGCGCCGAACAGCCATTGATTCTCTCGGCAACTGTTCCATGTTCTACATGGGAGTCGCATCGGTCAAAGAGTTGGGTTTGACACACGGACGCATATTCACCCTTCTCGCCTCAGGGCGTCCGCTCATTGCCTACACACAACCTAAGTCCGAAGTCGCCCGCCTTATAGAACAATCAGGAAACGGGCTGATATTTGGTGCAGATTCGGTTGGTTATGCAGTGGAGTTCTTGCGCGAACGAGTGTCTCGATTCGAGCGTGCGCCGGAAGTTTTCGAATGCCCCCCGCCTTTTGCCCGTCGATTCTCCGACACCGAAATGGTAAGGCGCTTTGCCGAGTTGTTGAAAAAGGTTACTTGAGCAGTATCATTTTCCGAGTCTCGGAAAAATCCCCCGCGGATAATCGATAAAAGTAGACTCCGCTCGCAATCGGTAAACCGCCGTTTGCGCTTCCATCCCAGATAACTTCGTGATGGCCTGCCAAAAATTCACTTTTTACGAGTGTCGAAACCACTTCTCCCAAGACATTAAGAACCGTCAGTGATACCTGCGATCTGCGCGGCAATTCAAACGCTATTGATGTCGAGGGATTGAACGGATTGGGATAGTTTTGCGACAACGAAAATTGTGCCGGAAGAACTAACGTGTTGTTGTCCCCCGTGCCTGCACCAAGCCCCGGACGATATTCTCGCGCGGCAGTCACAGCGCCATCGCTTTGAGCCGTGACAGTGTAGCTCTTTCCCAATTCAAAAGGATAATCAATAGTTGCTGTTCCGTCGTCGCCAAGCGTAACCGCTCCAAGAAGGGTGGTATCGGTGACAAGACGAACGACGCTTCCTCGAGCGGGAGAGCCATTCACTTCGCCTGTGACAACCAATCCTTCGAGCGTTTGCTCATACGAAAGCGACAACTTGCTCGGACGACTGGTATAGACGACCAAACTTGGATCTCCATAAAAGTTTTGCCCATACACTAAATCCCTGAGATAAGAATAGACAGCTTTGGAGTCATACATGGCCTCAATGGCCGGTCGTCCCGGATGAGCGAAGAGGGAATCGAAGAATGATTTTTGCAGTAGGTACGACGAGGCTACCCATCCCCAACGACTATATCCGACAAAGGCCACCGCTCCGGCGCTGTCAAGAGTAAGCATGCGCTGAACGAAATTAGTTCCGGTATGATTGAGCGGAGGGAGGTTTTCATCGAATCCCCCCACGTCGCACGACAGGGAATAGTAAAAGCTGATTTGCCCGTTGGAGGTCAGCGTCGAAATGTCGGTGTGGCTGTAGCCGAGATAATCTGACAATAAGAGTGATTTTGGCCAGGCGTTGTATGTTGACGATCGCACTGCAAATCCATCATAGCGTCCATGAGCTATGACATTCACTATCCCATAGCCATGTGCCAACGTGTCATTGACCGCCGCGCCAGCGATATTGGTGGGGGCAGGATCGGCGCCATACGACGCCTCAACGCCACTTATCGTATCGATCTCAAAACTGGTGGGGTAGACTTTTGATATCAGAGCGTGCTGACCGCCACCGGCATAGTCGCGCATCTCATCAGATGAAAAGAAAAAGGCTCGATTCAAATAGGAAAAATCCCCCCGCCCCGGATTCGTCTCGTATGCCATCACTTTGCGAGTGTAGCCATCAATCTCCTGAACGGTGCTCACCGGAAGCCGTCCGACACGCAACTCCGGTATCAAGTCGGCTTGGTCGTGGTTCCGCTCTCCGAATGATCCGTCGCTATCGACATCCCAATTGCCGGTCAGATCGGCGAAATAAAGATCGCACAACAACTGCTGATCAATAGAAAGGGGAGATGGAACATCGATATGATAG
>JBBTMW010000133.1:0-6443 GCA_038067995.1 Candidatus Zixiibacteriota bacterium | reverse complement strand
GCTCCGGATTTTGGTTTGGCTTTGATCGCTCTCCGGCGACCGCTGAAAAAGCGAAGGAGGCGGCCGAACGCGCGCATGCCCTCAATCCTGACCATACCGAAACCCACACGGCCTTCGGCCTCTATCACTACTTTGTAAAAGTCGATTTCGAATCAGCCCTCAAAGAATTCCGCAAGGCGATTGAAATCTCGCCGAATAACAGCACGGCTCTGGCATCCATAGGATTTGTCCTGCGGCGCCAGGGACATTTTGAAGAGTCCGAATCATATCTGAAACGGGCAGTCCTGCTTGATCCGCGCTCAGCCTTGCTGGTGGGACAATATTCGTACCTCCTTATGCATCTGAGGCGATACGACGAAGCGATGGAATATGCCAACAAAGCGGTATGGCTGTACCCTGACAGCGCCTTTGACCGGGCGTCGCTTCTCATCACGACGCTGGTCAAAACAGCATCGCTCGATGCCGCCGCGGACGTATTGAGGCAAATGCCGCCGTCGATTCGTCCTTACCAGATTCTTCAGCAAACTATTCCCATTCTTATCTTGCCGGTGATAATCAGATTTTATTCAGACGATTGTGACGCGGCCATTGATGACTGCGAAAAAAGTTACGACTTGTTTCAAAACTCGAAACAGACGGCCCTGTATTTCGGTGCAATGGGGATACTCTGGAAGCGCAAGGGAAATGAACCTGTATCGAAAGCGTATTTTCAGGGAGCACTTGCCCTTCTTGAAGAGCAGATAGCAGAGGATCCGACCTATTTTCAAACTCACCTCGCGATGGCTCAAGTTCGAGCACGCCTCGGCCAGTCATCGGAGGCTATCGCGAGTATTGAATCAGCCGCCAAACTCAAGCCAAAGGAGAAGGATGCAATCTTCTGGCCAATTGTCGTGTTGAGCAAAGCTGAGGTCTTTGCTCTGTGCGGAGATTATGACAGAGCCATTGATACTCTTGACGAACTCCTTTCAATGATGAATATGTTGAATGCCCGAACGGTTCGGCTCCTCGATGCTTTCCTCCCCCTTGCAGGTAATTCGCGCTTTGAGCAAATGCTTGCAAAACACTCCTGATTAGAATCTAAACAATTCCCATCCTATCGCCTGTTTCGACGGGGAACGGTCAGTCTCAATTTCTCACAATCATTCGGTTTCTTGTTAGTACCACATCTACTATTCCGCCATTTACATGAGTTTCTCCTGCCTCTGTCGATATCACTGTAAAGGCTGTCGTCGGAAGCGGCGGCCACAGCGCGGTTTCGTACTGCGATTTGTTGGAAGTGAACCAGGGAACTTTCCGGCTTCGTATCCGGAAGGAAGGAGACGAATATCATGCGTAAGTACGTGAAATGCTTCAGTCTCAGTGTTTTGTTGGTTGCCTCTGCGGCCATGGGCGCTGTCGCCGATGACACAGCAAAACTCAGAGCCGAACTCGACAAACTCGAGGCCTCGCTCACTGCCCTCAAGCAACAAGTGTCAGCTCAGCCGACACAGGTGAAACCAGCGGCCCAAAAGCAGGCGGCTACACCCTCTGCGCAGGTTGCAGTTGCACCTGCCCAGCCAGCCATAGCCTCACAGCCGTCGGTTGCAGACAATGCTCCCGCCGTTATCACCGAAACCGAGTGGCAGGCTATACTCGCAGAGATCGAGTATCTGAAAGTTGAAAATGAATATTTGAACGCCCTTCTTGGTGAACCATCCGGCGAGCTTGCCTCAGCCGATGGTATGACCACGTCGGCAACCCGTCGGCAATCGATCGAGGAACTTCGCGCCCGCGTGGCCGAACTTCACGGTAGTCAGCCGCAACCGGCGTCGGCATCTTCCGATGCCTCAGCCGAGGATGCCCTCAGCCTCAATGGCCTCTCGGTTGCCGGATTCATTGATATAGCAAGCAATCACAATCACAATACCAGCGACAACAGTATCGGGCTTGATCAGGTAGAGATTGATCTCGTCAAGGATTTCGAGGGTCGTGCGGCCTTTCTTGCTGATATTGAATATGTCCACGATGGTGCAGGAGCTTTCGACTTTGATCTCGAGCAAGGATATGTTACGGTTCATGCCGGGCATACCCAAAAATGGTCATTCTCGCTGGGTAAATTCAACGCACCGATAGGATGGGAAGTGCTTGAACCGGCTGACTATCTCACAAACTCCTATGGCCTTGTCTTCACTTATGGTCTGCCGACAAATTTCACCGGCCTGATGGTCTCCACTCAGTTCCCGAGCGTCTTCGACTGGAAAGTCTACGCCGTGAATGGCTGGGATGTAAACGCTGACAACAATACCGAAAAGACATTCGGCACCCGCCTCGGCATTACACCCGTCGAACAGTTCAATCTTGGCCTGTCGTTCTTATCAGGGGCAGAGCAGGATAACAATAACGCCAGCCGCCGCACCGTCCTCGACGCCGATATGACTCTCTATGCAACTCCGACATGGACGGTTAGCGCCGACGTCAGCTATGGCATGGAATCTAAAGCAATCAGCGGCACTGAGCAGGGGACCTGGAGCGGCGGAATGCTGATGAACCGATTCTCCCTCTCCAACCGCTTCGCCCTGACATTCCGTGGTGACTATTTCAATGACACCGACGGTCTCCGTACCGAGACGATTCAGGAGCGATGGGCTGTCGCGGCGGCGCCGTCGATGAGTATCGTCGATGGTCTTGGCGCCATCTTCGAATTGCGCTATGACAAGAGTAATCGCATGTCTTTCACCGACAACGATGGCCTTTCCACCGACCATGAAATCACATCGTCACTTCTTTTTGACTACGCCTTCTAATTGAGTAGAATATACAAGATACGACAGGGAACCGGTGTTGCGCTTACAGAGGCAACGCCGGTTTTCATTTTGAGTTACTTTATGTCAAATCGAATATCGCTGATCTCGCGGTTGGCCCGCTCGTAGTCGTCGGGGCGGCCAACATCAAGCCAGTATCCATCAAAGTGATAGGTATGAATACGCTCCCCTCTTTGTTGGAGACTCTGCACCAACTCATCAAACCCAAAGCGCCTGCCCTTCGGAATAACCTCCAACAACCTGCGTGACATACAGTAGATGCCCGATGACACCAGATACGAGTAGGACGGCTTTTCGATAAAGGCCGACACCGTATGCGTCTCATCAGTTTCGATAACGCCGAAATCAATCCGCTCGGTGCGTGGGCAGACTACAACGGTCATGATGGCGCCGGAGGATTGATGCGACGCGCCGACTTTTCTCAGATCGATATTCGTAATGACATCGCCGTTCATGACAAAAAACGTCTCCGGCAGGTTTTCAATAAGTCCAAGCGGTCCGATTGTAGAAAGAGGCAAAGCCTCTTCGTGATAGCAGAGTTGCACTCCGTACTTGCTCCCGTCGCCAAGTGTTTCGCGAATCTGATCTGCCAGATGATTAACGGCGACATGGACCTTCACGATGCCACATCGCACCAGTTGTTCCAGCGGGTATTCGATGACCGGGCGATCTCCGACCGGCACGAGGGGCTTGGGAAGGCTTGCAGTCAAAGGAAACAGTCGGCGCCCTTCTCCTCCGGCAAGGATGACAGCAGTGTTGATGGGTGCCGGATTGCTCATTGCTCAACTATTTCTGTAGGCGGAATTGTCGATATCGGCGATAGCGCCTGTTTCCAGCGCGTGCATGATTTCGCGGATACCATCCTTGACGGTCCGTTTCGTGCGAAATCTCAGTTCGTTCGAGATGCGGTCAAAACAAACGCGATAGTCGCGGGGGTCTTCATCTCGGTGAATATACGACACCAGATGCTGTCTGTCCGGCATTTCCTTTAGAATCATCTCTGCCAATGTTGATTTTTGAAAGTTCTCGCTATTCGCCCCGACATTGAAGGCTTGTCCCTTCAAGTGTTCAGCCGGTGCGGTGAGTGCCAGAATGCACCCCTCGGCCAGATCGGAGGTGTGGCAATAGGGGCGCCAGAACTGCTCGCCATAGATTTCAAGTTTGCGATTTCTCCAGAGCGTGGCGGTGAATTCATTGACTGTTAGATCAAATCTAGGCCGGGGAGAGAGTCCGAATGCAGTCGCAAATCGCAAAACGACAGGGACCATAGCGCCGGAATATGATAACAACCGTTCCTCAACCTCGACCTTTAGCTCCGCATAAAGCGAAACCGGATTCAGCAAAGAGGATTCGTCAACTACGCCGTCAGCATGCGACATCTTGCCATAGTTGCTACAAGTGGAAGCAAAGAGAAATCGTTCGACCCGTGCCGATTCAGCAGCCTCAATGAGAAGCAGGGAGCCATCTCGATTTGTTTTCTTGGCGCGAGCCGGATTGTTGGCGCAGGCCGGATCCCCGACTATCGCCGCCAGATGAACGACAGCGCCAATTCCCTGAACCGCCTGCCTTACGTCTTCAGTGTTTGAGACGTCCCCTTGATGAAGTTGAAACCGCGGATTACTTTTGCAGTCGGTGAGACTTGCCGAACCGTAGAGAAGAGAGTCAAGAACCCTCACCTGATAGTTCAATGCGAGGAGTTGACGCACCAACACCGACCCGATATAACCGGCTCCGCCGGTCACCAGGATTGGTTTGCTTAAATATTCTCGATTCAAGGATTCAATTACCATGAGAATCAACTGCTCATGGACAAACCGTTTTCATCACAGCTTCGACAAAGTTTCCCGGGCTTTTTGGAGTTTTTCTCCCTTAAGACCGAGAGCGATGCTCTTGTCGAGAAACATCTTTACGCTGTCGCGATGGTTAAGATAGAGCCCCAACCCCACCCAATATGGGGGCTCGGGATCGTGGGGGTGGATATTGAGAAGTTTCCCTGCTTCGCCGAGCATGAGATCAAATCTACCTACTTTGTAATAAATCTCGCAGAGATTGAGTACCTCGGTCAAACCAGCATCGGTCTCAACACATGCGCCGCGCGCCCAGTTGGCCGCTTTGTCGTATTGCGATGGATCATTTACAAGTAGCTGTGAGTAATACATATATGCATTTGTAGTACGCGGCTGCTCCAACAAGACCTTTTCAAAAAGCGCAAAGGCTTCTTCTTTTCTTCCAACACCATGCAGTGCGCGCGCTTTCCGTGCCAGCAAGAATCCATTATTGGGTTCCCGGGATTCAGCTCGTTCGCATAATTCGAGTGACTTGCCGTAGTTTCCGGTCATCCATGCGTGATCGGCAAGCAATGAGAGGGCATCAACATTTTCGGCAAGGGTGGGAGTGGCAAGTAGGTCATACACGATGCTGGTTCTATCTTCTGCTTCCCGTTCTCGTAAGGCCTGTAACATCGTGTCGGCGTAGACGGTCGCCCCTGAAATAGACGGATAATGCTTCGCAAATCGCGCCAGTCCCTCGTCAATTTTCCCCAGGCGCACTTCGTCTATTGCGCGCAATACGCCGACCTGTGGAAGATGCTGTTCGTATTGGGGAAACTGGTCACAGGCTAATATTTCGAGATCATACTTCTGCATGCGATCATACATTGTAATAAACTTTAGAAATGTTTCAGGCGTCCAATTCTGTGCGCTGAGCGTTTTTGTATACCACGAATGAGCTGAATCCCATTTGTCAATTGAGATTGCATTATAGAGGTCGGCGATGTCAGCCATCCAGACGGGGTCTGAGCCGTACTGTTGTTTTAGAACTATCATCGAGGAATCGAACTCTTTAATCTGTCCCCAGCGGTCTCTAAGTCTCGCCTGTGCCATCTTGAATCGTCGCCTCTGGGTCCATGGTTGTTTCATTTTGACGAGGCGTTCGTCAACAATCTTGGAAAACATGCAAAATGGCACTTCCAGAGTTATCAGATCGTACATATATTGCTGAAAATCCGGTAGCCATTTAGCGGTCTTCATCATCTTTTCAAGCGCTCCGGCATCCTGATCTCCAGAAAACTCGTCCGCTTGATATTGTCGCATACGCATATCCCAGTAGGTTGGGCTGATATCAACGATTGGCGCTATTTCGCGATACAGACTGGAAAATTGCGCTCCCGCCATTCTGTGTCCTGAAGCTTGATAGCAAATCATTTCCAAGCCGCAAACGAGAATGCTATCCGCTTTTCTATCTTTGTACCAATTGATAATGCTACGGGCGTCGCCAAAATGTTTGGTACGCAGGCTCCGGTAAAAATGGTCATGAACGGCGTCGAAGTCATGGTTTGCGGATTCCATTGCGTTCCTGCTCAGGGCCATGGAAGAATCCCACAGACCGGATTTTTCGAAATAATCAGCGGCGGCGGTGAGAATAGCGGGAGTTGTTTTTCCACCCAATGAAATTGATGCGGCCAGAACTGACGCCGAATCCCATCCCCCTCGGTCAAACAGGCATTGAGCGGCAATAAATGCGGTTTGCTCCTTCGGTGCGCCATACTCCTCGGCTGATGTCAGAGCTTTCGGTACCCGATCAAAGAGTTTTCCGCCAATTACACAATTCGCTAGCAAAAGCCACGCTTCAGGATCATCGGGG
>JBBTMW010000132.1:0-6836 GCA_038067995.1 Candidatus Zixiibacteriota bacterium | reverse complement strand
AGACAGAGAAGATGAAGACTCACAGGAACCCACCTGAAAGGTGGGCCACCCCGCCGAGGGAGCTTGAACAAGCTCTACTACTACCTGAACGACCATCTCGGCTCAGCGCGGGTGGTGATTGACTCGGCAGGGACGGTGGCGGACAAGAGCTACTACACCTCGTTCGGGTCGGGGTGGCCCATCCTTTGGATGGGTTCCCGTGAATCCTTGTTTATGCCCGTGACGTGAAATGTTTACTGGCATTTGACAGGATGCAATTCATATATTGAATGCTTAATGCACAGTGCGAAATTGATTCGTTCGACAAAGACAGAGAAGATGAAGACTCACAGGAACCCACCTGAAAGGTGGGCCACCCCGCCATCGAACCACCTTCAGGAACGAGTAGAAAGGACGCAATCGATAAGGCGCAAAAAGAACATACGGAATTGACGAAAAAAGTCGAAACAGAGAAGTCAAATGAATCTACAAACAAAAAGTAAAGCAACCTTTTGGCAGTCCAATGACATCGCCACTTTGATACGAGTCGCAACTGTGTTGCTTCTG
The DNA here is from genome assembly GCA_038067995.1 of Candidatus Zixiibacteriota bacterium. GTDB lineage: Bacteria > Zixibacteria > MSB-5A5 > GN15 > FEB-12 > JBBTMW01. Next base: position 6,290 of record JBBTMW010000132.1, on the reverse strand, counting down.
AGCCTAGGTTTATTAGCCGGGCTTCTTTGTGCGACAGAGGAATCTGAAACTCCAAAACAATTAGAAACTGGAATCTATTCAGATATGCACTTCAATCAGGATGGTGGAGATGTTATTGGCATAGAAGTGTTTCTGCTTTACTCCGTTTCGGGGTATCACGTTGTTTTTCAAGCCAGTGAAGGCGAACCATGTGTCCCAGTTGTTCTTAAGGCAAAGGTTCAGGATAGCCTGATCAGTTTTACCATTCCTGAGGGTGTTTTATACGAGGGTGAGTTTGCGGGCTGGATTTCCGAAGGTAAACTGCACGGGAATATTACAGGTTATTCCGGTTACGCGAGTAGTCTCAACCTTGTTCTTGGGCTCAGCTATTGGCAAAAACCTTTGTAGACCTGAACGACCACCTCGGCTCGGCGCGAGTGGTGATTGACTCGGCAGGGACGGTGGCGGACAAGAGCTACTACCTGGCGTTCGGTTCGGCGGATGTTGGGTCGTCGAGCAGTACCGGGCAGGATATGAAGTACACCGGCAAGGAATGGGACGGCGAAGGCGGCATGAGCCTCTACTACTACGGCGCGCGGTATTACGATCCGACGCTGGGGCGGTTCACGCAGGTGGATCAGACCGTGGGCTTGCCCCCGCATTCGTTAAGGTCGTATCATGCCAACGATGCCAACCTCAAACACCATCCTCTTCCTCGGCCCTGATGATTCCCCCCTTCTTCAGTGGCTGAGAGAGTCGGGAGAAACAGTCGTTCATACCGCTGAAAGGATCAATCACGAGTTCCTCCAGCGACACAATATTGGTTTTCTCGTCAGTTTCGGTTACCGCCACATTATTAAGAAAGATATGCTCGATCTTCTACCGGGGCGTGCCATCAATCTTCATATCTCCCTTCTTCCGTGGAATCGCGGGGCCGACCCGAATCTATGGAGCTGGGTCGACAATACCCCTAAAGGGGTGACTATCCACTATCTCGATGAAGGGGTCGACACCGGCGATATCATTTACCAAAAAGAAGTATTATTCGACCCGGCAAAAGAAACACTGGCCTCATCCTATGCCACTCTACAATCAGAAATCGTTGCGCTATTCAAAGCCCACTGGCAGGAAATCAAATCCGGCGCCTGTCCCCGAATCCCTCAGCGGGGAGTCGGAAGCACGCACCGTGTGAAAGACAAAGAGCCACTCGCCTCCATATTAAACGAAGGCTGGGACACGTCGGTTTCATTGCTACGAAAACATCACACCATAAGCGAATAGTCTTCTGACCAGCAGAATCGAGTACAGCCCGCATACGTTATCGAGAGGCACGAGAGAATTTCCTGATGGTGATTTGAACTAACAGTAACGCGGTTAACGTGTTAAAGGATTACAAATGCGAGCCTTTGGATTCACGGTGAAACCGGAAGAAAGAAGTTGACTTTTCGCCCCTCTATTGTTACCATTTTCACAAACGAAAGTAACCCGCTCTTAGAATCAGGAGCTTACGATGCGTCAATTCTCAGTTCGCCACATTGCCTGCCTGACGCTTTCTGTCGCCAGCATCTTTTCCATTGTATCAGCCGACACCACATCGACCACAGCCCCCAAAGCCGCCGTAAAAGAGTTTTTTGTCATCGAAACCAGCCACCGCTTGTTTCCAAACTTCAAACAGATTGACACGGTGGCGCTGAATCAGCAATTTGAGATAGACGAGGGGCAGAACAGCGCCCAGGTCATTCTTTTCAATCCCCATCTGGGAATAACCGACAGCGGCAAAATGCTTCAACTCTCCGACACTCTCTACAATCCGGCAGTCCGGATGCAGGTGAGCGAAGGGGACAAAGTAGTACAAGAGAGCTGGGCATTCTTTCTTGCCGGAGCGCCCCATTATAGACGCAACGATCTTCTGGGCTTTCGACTTCTTGAATTTAAGGTCGACCCCAAGTATGTGATGCCGCCTCTGAAACCGGGGAAGTAGTCTATGTCGATCTTTCGCACCCTTACCGTTAGTGCCCTGTGCATAATTCTTACGATAGTCTTGTTCGCTCCTGAATCGTACGCCGCCAAAACCTGTTACGATTGCCACAAGAAGGAGAAGGCCGACTACACCTCGCGCAAGTTTCTCCACGCCCCACTGAAAAGCGAAGATTGCGAAAGCTGTCATCTTCGCCACGGCTTCGCCCAACAACTGGTTCTCAAATTAGAAAACAATGAACTCTGTTTTTCCTGCCATGGGGATATCCGGGCAAAATTTGAAAATGGCAACGTTCATTATCCGGTACAGAAGAGCAATTGCTGGGAATGCCATGACCCGCACGGGTCGAACAAGCAGGCGTTGTTGCGCCCCGGACCGGAGGGGAATGATGATCCCGCCAGCTGTTTCGGGTGCCACCTCGCGGATGTCAAAGGATCACTCTCCGCCTCTCATTCTCACGCTCCGTTCGCCGAACTGAAATGCCTGACTTGCCACGACCCGCATTCCTCTCCCCATGAGGCCCTTCTCACTCAGGCGCCGAATGCACTGTGTGAATCGTGTCATAAGAATGGCGAGGAGGAGCTGGCAAAATTACACGAGGGGAAATTCATTGGCAAGCTTCCCTGTATCGACTGCCACACCGGCCATTCCACCGATAATGAGGGGCTGTTGTCAGACAAGACCCACCCGCCATTTGCCGACGGGGAATGCGAGACCTGCCACTCTCTGCCGGGTTCAGATGGAAAAGTTACCTTTACGTCTGCAGACAACAAATCGGCGGTATGCGCCGACTGCCATGACGAACAGGCGGCGGGATCATCGAAAGCATTCCCGCATGAGGCCGTCTCAGGAGACAATTGCCTTGAGTGCCACAAGCCGCATGCCTCCCGTCAGGATGGTCTTCTTGTCAAGCCGCAGGATCAGCTCTGCGGGGAGTGCCACTCGGAAGTAATCGAGAAACATGAGGGGACGTCAAAGCACGAGCCGGTGATTCTTGGGGAATGCAGTTCCTGCCACGAGGTGCATGGATCAGATCATGCCCGTCTCGTCAAAACGACCGGCAAGGAACTCTGCCTTGGGTGTCACACCGAATTTGCCAAAGCGAGTGATTCAGCGCATACAGTGCATAAAGGGGCGGAGAATTGCCTCGATTGCCATAATCCCCACGAAGGGAAAACGAACGCGCTCTTAAAGGATGATCCGGAAAAGCTTTGTGCCAAGTGCCATGAGCCTGATCAGAAGGCGATGACGGAGGTCTCGGCGCATCAGCCGTACTTGGTCTCCAATTGTTTTGCCTGCCACAAACCGCATTTCAGCGACACGGAGCATCTCCTCCGGGCTGAGGGATCGATGCTGTGCAAGGGTTGCCACGGTGATGTTTTCACTCGCACCGAGATGTCGCACCCCCATCCCCCTGCAACCGAGGACTGTCTAACCTGCCACAAGCCACATCATTCGGATCAGAAGTCGCTTCTGGCGTCAGATCAAAAAGTTCTTTGCGTCGAATGTCATGATCTCGCTGAGATTGGCGCGATCGGCACGAACGTTCATACGCCGGTCACGAATGGCGATTGCACCGGCTGTCATGATCCCCACGGTTCGACCCGGGAAAAATTGCTGAGCGGTCGATCGCGTACGGTAGTATCGGGCGGCATTACGATGAAATTACCGGTGAGGATTAGTGACAAGCGATCCGACCTCTGTTTCTCCTGCCACGAGGCCTTTGAGCAAACACTGCACACCGCTATGCCCCATGCGCCGGTGCAGGAGGGGAAATGCGATGCCTGCCATGCGACACATAGTTCCGATCATGCCGGATTCGTCAAAGAGGGCGCTCCGGCTCTTTGTCTGAGTTGCCATAAGATTGATTCCAAAGTGAAAGAGGCGCATCAGGGGTATGACATCACCGAATCGAACTGCCTCGGCTGTCACAACCCCCATGTGTCAACAAAGCCAAAACTTGTCCGCGTCAACACCCATCCGCCGTTCGCCGACAAGGAATGCGAGAGTTGCCACGAAATCGGTGACAACGGCAAACCGGTAGTGAGTGGCGAATTGACCGAGCTGTGCGGAACCTGTCATGATATAGTGGCAAGTGACATGGCGCTGGCCGACAAGCACCCTCCCTTTGAGGCTGGTGAGTGCACTTCGTGCCACAATCCGCATACTTCTGACACGACCAAGCTTCTCATTACTTCCCCCGATAAGCTCTGTATCACCTGCCACGAAGATATCAAGGCGCTGGCATTAGAGGCGGTGGTGCATCCTCCATTCGCCGAAGGAAAATGTACTTCTTGCCACAAGCCGCACGCCTCGGCGCAGGCCGGTTTGCTTACCAAGCCGAAAGAAGCTCTCTGTTTTTCGTGTCATACTGAATTGAAAGAGCAGATATCCAAGGGTGTTCCACACCAACCGGTGGCATCGGCCAAGTGTGAATCGTGCCACCTTCCGCACGCCGGTCCGCATGGCGGGCTTCTTGTAACCGAAAAGCAGGAGCTGTGCCGCAAGTGCCATGTAACAACGCCAGCGCTGACCGCCGCCCACAAGGGATTCGATATATCCGGGGCCGATTGCCAAAACTGCCACGCCCCCCATGTCGGGACTCGTGGCGTGAAAGGGCTCCTGCTTCCGAATAAGCACAAGCCATTTGCCGACCAGAATTGTCAGTTATGCCATCAGAATGGAAAGGCCGACGAGTTTGTGACTGACAAAAAGCTACTCTGTCTTTCCTGCCACGAGAATATGAAAGAGGAGATGTCGAGAAGCGTCGTGCATCAGGCGGTTGTGACAGAAAACACCTGCCTCAACTGTCATGGCCCGCATGTCGGGTTTGGTGAGAAATTGCTCAGGAAAGAGGGATATCTCACCTGCGTCGAGTGTCACGACAAGAAGGAGTTCAGCGGATCGATCAAGCACGAACCAGCTTTTGAGGATTGCGGCAATTGTCACAATCCCCATTCCGCCGATTACAAAAGTCTGTTGAGTGAAAACGATATCATGTCCCTGTGCATGTCCTGCCACGACGATGCTCCCAAAAAACACTTCCACCCGATGGGCGGAGGCGTTATTGATCCGCGCACAAAGGAGCCGGTTAATTGCGTTGGTTGTCATTCGCCCCACTCGTCAGATTTCAAAGGGATGCTTGTTGCCGACAAAGATCGCAAGCTGTGCAACCTGTGCCACGGCACGGCGCATGAGTAAATGAGTGATGAATCATGAGTCGCCACCATTCTATAAGCGTCTTAGCGATCATGACTATCGCTTTTTCCTCTCTGGTCATAGCTGATTCGCAGGTGGGGCGGCCGCTCCCTCGTATATGCGAACGGCCGGTTGCCGTGAGCGTCTCCCCCGAAGGAACCGCCATGGCGATTGTCGATGACTTCAGCGGCCGGATATTCGTAACCGATTTTTTTGGGCGCATCCTGTGGACAACTGTCTGCGCCGATGCCGGTTTGCATCCTCGGGCCGTCTGTCTGTTGTCGGAGCAGGAATTGGTATTCATTTCGAAGGAGCATCACCGACTCTATCGGGTTATCCGCCAGACAGCCGCCAATTGCGACAGTGTGGCCGAGCTGTCTTTTTTATTCAAGGACAAGGCTGAGCCAACAATCGTGACAAAGATGCCGGATAATTCCCTCCTTTTGTATGATAAATCGAGTGGTCTCCTGTCGTTGCTTTCACCAGATAAAGATTCGGCACTTCCGTATCCGTTAAAGGTTACCGGCCGGGCTCTGTCGGTTGCCGTTTCTCCATCGCGAAGAGTCGTGGTCTCAGCAAGAGGTCACCGGCCGATACAGGTATTCTCAAGTAGCGGCGATTTCATTGTCGCGCCGGGGTGGAGTGGGTCGCCATCGGAGCAGAACTGGGATGCCAGACCTGTCGCGGTCGATATTCGTGAGCGCATCTGGGCGGCCGATCTTACCAATCGACAGATTCGTATATTTGATATGGCAGGCGCGGAAGTCGGCTCAGTGCCCTTTCCGGCAGGGCTGGATAGACCGGTGGCTATCGCCTGTGCATCCGACGCCGCTGTCATCATTGTTTTTGAAAACGGGTACATGATTCGATATGAAGAAACCGCGACACATTAACATATTCATCGCCGTGGCAATCGTGGCGCTTATGGTGCATGCCGTTTCGATGGCCGGAAACTGGCATGTCGGCCAATCACTCGTCTGTCAGGAATGCCATATCGAGCACTCCAGTGAAAGCGGCCAGCCGACGCCAGGAGGGCCTTTTACTTCTCTGTTAGTGAAGAGTTCTATCAACGATTTGTGTCTTTCCTGTCACGATGGAACCGATCCGACCGCCCCTGATATACTCCTCCCAATTG
>JBBTMW010000131.1:0-5830 GCA_038067995.1 Candidatus Zixiibacteriota bacterium | reverse complement strand
CTCCCGCGAAAGCGGGAGCCTATCTAACTCTTTGTAAGACAAGATGGGTTCCCGCCTGCGCGGGAATGACAGAAAAGAGCATTTCGCCAAGTCATACTTTTTCAACAAGCCCTTTCGTGTGGAACACCTAGACAATCCCGCCTACCGGAGTTTCCCACACAGCGGTAGACGATGGCGTCTGCCGTCGACGGTCATGACCGACCCCAAGGGGTCGGCTGGTCGACGTAGCAGAATCGTTCGCTTCCGCCAGCGGTACTTGTGGTGCGAAACAATTCTTCGTTTCTTTCGTTAACTAACTAAGATGGAGGTTTTGAGTATGGATCACCCAGTTGCAATGGGAACTGCACCGGCCGGTTCTTCGAGTATCGGAGAATCATTCCGTGGTCTTATCGACGTCTTTTTTCACCCGACTGAACTCTTTCAAAGAGTCAAAGAGCGCCCGTCAGTGCTCGTGCCATTCGTTGTCTATCTGGTCATAATGGTGGCATTTTTCTTTGCCGTTATAGACATCATTGTTGAAGAGCAAATAAACTCTCCCCAGTTTCGGGAGCAGTCGGCAAAGATGGCCGAGCAGGGTCAGCAGATGCCTATTGAGACGGCCAAAACATTCATCAAAGCGTCAACTTGGGGGTTTGGTATGTTGGCTATGGCGCTCATTCCGGTCATTGCGGCCGCACTTGCCCTCTTCTGGGGGAATTTCGTCTGGGCCGGAAAGGCCTCATTTCGCCAGCTTATGAGTGTTATGTGCTATGCCGGGATAATTCACGCTCTGAGTGCGCTGGCGGTTCTGCCTCTGATTTTGGCGAAAGGCTCGATGCTCGTGACCTATTCCCTTGGTTCGCTTGTATCAAACAAGATGGACCATATGATTCTGTTCACGGCGTTGTCAAAGATCGATCTCTTCATTATTTGGGAAGTTTTCGTAATTGGAATAGGAATTTCGATTATTTACAATTTTTCACGCAACAAAGGACTGCTTGTCTCTGTCTTATCGATGGGAATGCTGTCCATTTTGCACGTGATTATCACGACAATTGGTGTTCTTGCTCAATAAGTAAGGAGTATGTGGATGAAATTCGGATGTAACAGAATAGCGCTCGTCTGCGCCGTCGGACTCATATCGGTGACAGTAGTCTCAGCCCGTGAGCTCACCCTCGATGATTGTATTGCCGAGGCGCTCAAAAATCGTTCCAACATCATCGCCGCCCGCGGTGGAGAAGAACTTGCGAGAGCAGGCAAACGCGCCGCCCTCGGCGCTTTCCTCCCCACCATTAGTGCCAGCTACGAAGCTAGAACCGCGAAACCTTTTGAAGAAGATACATTAATAGGGCAAGTTACGAGAAATACCACATTCCACGCCATCACCGGCGCTATCGAGATTGCAAATCTCTATACCACACTTGCCAATTATTCCTCGGCGCGAACCGATGTTCTCAAAGCAAAGCTCGATGTCATTAATTCCGAGCAGGACATGATCTACGCCGTTAAGCTGGCATACTACGACTATCTTCGCTCCGTTGAAGATGTGAATGTAAATACCGAAGCGGTCAAGCGAAGCGAAGAAGCCTTGAAACTCATTCAATCAAAATTTGAATTAGGTTCGGCGGCGAAGTCCGATGTCCTCAAGCAGAAGGTGCAGTTCGGCAACGACCGTGTTGAGATGCTCCGTTCCAAAAATTCTGTCACGACAACCAAATCCGATCTTGCGTATACGATAGGAATCGATCCAAGTAGCGATGTCGAATTCTCACAAGCATATACAACCCGTCAGTTCGATGGCACTCTCGAAGAAGCTATTCAGTTTGCGCTACAAAACGAACCTGGTCTAAGAGCATCTGAGCAGGACGTCAAAGGGCGTAAAATCGATTACAGAGCGGCACGGTCTCGCTATTTGCCCACCATCGGCGGAGACTTTACCGTCCAGGAAAGTGGACCAACCGGCAATTTTGGGGACGGTCCGGATAAAACTATCTCCTACGGCGTTCGATTGAGCTGGACACTGTTTGACGGTTTCCAGCGCGAGCGGGCGGTGACATACGCTCGCGTGGCGCGTAACAACGCTACCGCCAATCTTGCCGACGAGCGCAATGCCGTTATCAGTGGTGTCAATTCGGCCTACTTAAATATCGGGCAACTTCGCGAGCAGAAAGCGGTATCACAAGAGAACGTTGACGCCGCCACCGAAGACCTTAAAATCAGTCAGGAAAAATACAACCTCGGCGCGGCCACTATACTTGATTTGCTCGACTCGCAAGTCTCACTCAAGCGTGCCCAGGCTCAGCTGATTCAGGCTGATTTCAACCTGAACCTTGCAGTTGCAAAACTTGAAAACGCCATGGGTAAGATGTAAGGGGTTGTTCCCAAACCTCACCGGCAGACAAAGGAAACGATTATGACCAATAGAAAGAAGATAGTGCTTGGAGGCGGCCTTATCGTCGTGATTGCCGCTCTGGTGGTTGTCAATCTCACCATGAGCGACGACAAGGCGACAGCGGTACAAATCGAGAAGGCGACACGTCGCACCCTTGTGGAGACTGTTTCTGCCAATGGTCGCGTCCAACCACAAACTAAAGTGAATATCACCTCCCAGATCAACGCCGAGATCAAGCAGATATCGGCCAAGGAGGGGGATCAGGTCAAAGCCGGGCAATTGCTCGTCATTCTTGATTCTATTCAGATTGCCTCCGACGTAGAACAAGCCCGCTACGGACTGAATCAGATCAGCGCCTCTCTCAACGGCGCCAAAACGCGCCTTGATCAGGCCGAAGAAGAATTTAAGCGTCAGGAGCAGATGTTTTCCAGCAATCTCACATCTGACCAGCAATTCAAAGATGCCAAATATGCCTTTTTGAACGCCAAGTCGAACTTTGAGGCGACTGATGCGTCGGCCAAACAGGCCCGTGCCCAGTTTGAAAAACAGCTCGATTATCTTCGCAAAACGCGCATTGCCGCTCCCATGGCAGGAGTTGTCACGCTCGTTGATTGTGAAGTCGGCGAAATTGCCGCAGCTCAGACTTCGTTTACTCAGGGAAAAACCCTAATGACCCTTTCCGATCTCGACGTTTTCGAAGTTGAAGTCGAAGTCGATGAAACCGAAGTCACCAAAGTAACCCTGGGTCAGCTTGTGAAGATCGAAGTTGACGCTTTTCCCGACACTTCCTTTGCAGGCGAAGTAATCGAAATAGGCAACACTGCTATCATGTCGAATATGGGATCAATGGACCAGTCGACCAATTTCAAGGTCAAAGTTATCTTCAAAGAAGTAAATGACAGGATTCGTCCGGGAATGTCAGCAACTGTCGACATCACCACCAATTCGCGGGAGTTGGCGCTGGCGGTTCCCTACAGCGCGGTGATTGTTCGATCGTTTGATATTGATTCCCTTGAACGTGCCAAGAGTGCTCCTGCCGAAAGTTCGGGCGCAATCGCTTCGGTTCAGGCCGCCGACAATTCCAGTGGTAATGATACCATGACAGACAAAGAAGAGCGCAAAGAGCTCAAAGGCGTCTTTGTTGTTCGCAATGGCAAGGCGGAATTCGTGGAAATTGCTACCGGTATCGCTGACCAGAAAAATATCGAAGTGACCTCTGGTCTTCAGGCTGGCGACTCCCTGATTGCAGGGCCATATGCTGTGCTGAGAACTGTGAAAGAAGGGGATGCCGTGAAATCCGAGAAGAAGCCCGACGGAGAGAAGAAGTAGGTATGACTCTCATAGAAACGAAAGACCTCTGGAAAACCTACGACATGGGTGAGGAAAAGGTGCATGCTCTTCGCGGCGTCAGCCTCAAAATTAACAAAGGGGAATATGTCGCGATCATGGGACCTTCGGGGTCCGGCAAATCCACCCTGATGAATCTCATCGGTTGTCTCGATACCCCATCGACCGGCGAGTACATCCTCAATGGCAAACAGGTCAGCATGATGGGTGACGACGAGCTGGCGGCGATCCGCAATCGGGAGATTGGGTTTGTTTTCCAGACATTCAATCTACTTGCCCGGGCGACCGCTCTCCACAATGTTGAACTCCCCCTGATTTACAACGGCACCGGCGCTGTCCAGCGCAAAGAGCAGGCAAAAAGTGCTCTAACAAAGGTCGATCTGGCAGATCGCATGACGCACCGACCGAATGAATTGTCAGGCGGTCAGCGTCAACGTGTCGCTATCGCTCGCGCACTCGTCAACAATCCATCCCTACTCCTCGCCGATGAGCCAACCGGCAATCTCGACAGCAAAACGTCGCAGGAAATCATGCGGCTGTTTGATACCCTGTATCAGCAGGGAAACACGATCATTCTGGTTACCCACGAGCGGGACATCGCCATTCACGCCAAGCGAGTCATTTCGATTCTGGACGGCCAGATAGCCAACGACGAAACCATTTCAGAAGCACAGCGGGCTGGCCTTCACTAAGGCAGAACCCTTATGCTTTACTCATCATTCAAAATTGCTCTTGCCGCCCTTTGGGCGCACAAACTTCGGTCGGGCTTAACCGTTCTCGGCGTATTGGTAGGCGTGATGTCGGTGATGACAATTATTTCCGCGCTGGAAGGAATCATGGGTGTCTTTGAGGATCGCCTTTCGACGCTCGGCCCCCGAACCGTTATCGTGAGCCGCATCGGAACGGCCATGTCGCACGAGGAGTTCGAGGTGAAGCGAAAGCGCAAGCCTCTTGATATGAAATCAATCCCTGCACTTGAAAAGGGATGCGAGCATTGCGATAGGGTTACCATGCGGGCTTTTGAAAGCGCCGAGCTGAAGTATCGCGATCAGAAAATGCGCGATGTAGTAGTCGCGGGTTCGGAATATAGTTACGTCGATATCGTCGATATCACCGTGGTGCAGGGAAGATTCCATTCCTTTGAAGACGACCTTTATCACCGCCCGGTTGTCTTCATCGGCGATCTTGTCAGGGAAGAGTTTTTCTCAGGAGTCGACCCAGTGGGGAAGGAGCTACGCATAGGAGGAAGCCCGTACACGGTTATTGGTGTGGCAAAAAAACTTGGGTCAATGTTCGGCGAATCGCAGGATGGTTTTGTGGTGATTCCGATGACGGCATTCATCAAGCAGTTTGGTGAGCCCCGCCAGCGGATCCAGTATGTGTTTCAGGCGAGATCGATCGAAACGCTTGGGCTGGCGATGGACGAGATCCGGGGCGTTATGCGCGCCAGGCGGCATGTGCCATTTGATAAGCCCGATGATTTTGACATGCTGACAGCATCCAGCATTCTTGAAACTATTAACAACTTCACGCGGATATTTAGGATGGGAATCATCGGCATATCGTCCATTTCCCTCGTTGTAGGTGGCATCGTGGTGATGAACATCATGATGGTGTCGGTGACCGAACGCACCCGTGAAATAGGCATCCGCAAGGCAGTGGGCGCGCGCCACGGCCATATTCTAACGCAGTTCATCTTTGAATCTCTTACGACCACCCTCGTTGGCGGCATCATCGGGATAATCATCGGATTCCTTCTGGCGAAAATGCTGGTGGGATATATTGACATGGAAATAAAACCATCGATGTTCGCCATTTTTTCAGGATTGATTGTTTCCACCGGCACGGGTCTCATCTTTGGCATCTATCCGGCGATGAAGGCGGCGCGTCTTGATCCGGTCAAAGCGCTGAGTTACGAGTAGTATATGGTCTTGTCATCAGTAGAAATTAAGGAAGCAATCGGGATGGGGTTGTCCTCGCTCCGAGCCAACAAATTTCGCGCCAGTCTCACTATTCTGGGTGTGATGATAGGCGTCGCCTCGGTGATTGCCCTCGCGTCCATCATCAACGGCATGAATCTGGCCATGAACGAAGAGATCGATTCCCTTGGCT
>JBBTMW010000130.1:0-19387 GCA_038067995.1 Candidatus Zixiibacteriota bacterium | reverse complement strand
TTGAAGCAATGACCCCACTTGTGTGTCGGTGAAGACGAAAAAGAGGAGAGTCAGAAGAGCAGACATCGGCGCCAAAAGGAGGAAATTAAAGACAAGTTTGCCAAGCAGTACCGGTTCGGCATCGACGGAGAGTTTAAGCGCCATCGCTGTCCCAGCTTCTTCTTCTTTGACAAAGCAGTGCGCCAGTCCTGACATCGACGAGAACAGGATGATGACCCAGAATAATGCCGCAGAAAGCCTTGGAGGGAGATTGCTCTGCCCCACCGAAAACGAAACCATCACAAGGGTCGACAAGCCAAAGAGAAAAATGGCATTGAGGGCATAGCGAGAGCGAAGCTCCTGACGGATATCTTTGACGAGCACCGCAAAGGCACTGTTAACCAAGCCGGCATTGCTGTTGTGCAAGGCTGTATTCCTCCGGCTCATTGGTTGCAAGAACGGTTACAGCCGTTTGGCGGGATTCCACAATGACTTCCCGAACAATTTGTTTTCCGGCTTCATCGAGATTCGCGGTTGGCTCGTCGAGAAAGAGAAACTTCGGCTTGCGTGCGAGAGCAACCGCATATTTCAGGCGCTGTTTCATGCCTGAGGAGAATGTGCCGAGATGGTCGGAGCCTCTACCCTCAAGCCCCATCCGCAGAAGGAGGGCGTTTATCTCCTTGCCGGTCGGGGTTGCACCCGCGAATGAGCTGAACAGGACAATGTTTTCTTCAGCCGTCAGATAGTCATAAAGATTGAGATAGGGAGCAACAAGAGAGACATTCGCCCGAATGGCCGAATCATCCATAGCCTTCTCACTAAAAGAAAACTGCACCGAACCCTTGTTAGGGCGATACAACGCCAGAAGGCAAAGCATGAGGGTCGATTTGCCGGAGCCGTTCGGCCCGACAATGGCAATCGATTCCGATAAGCCGAGTTGGAATGAAATCCCATCGAACACCTTTCGACCGCCGAATCGTTTGGAGAGGCTCTTTACGGTAAGTTTGTGCATGGTGGAATTAGGCGTTGCTGACGGGGTACGGCAACAAAAATCCCCGATCGCCGAAGCAGCCGGGCGGTACCGCTGTCATCGTAATGTTTCAATCGAGGCACGGACAAAAAAATACCACCTGAGAGATCCCACAGCAAGCTGTGGGCGACCCCACCAGTCATCTTTGACAGCGACAATCGGCGGATCCACAGCAAGCTGTGGGCGACCGGCCGGAGTAACCGTCAATTACGATGCGAATATGTCTCACTGCAGCATCGAGGTTACCTTCGCGCTTGACAATACTACAGGAACATTGTTTTGAAAGGTCACTTTTAGTTTGATGCCCGTAATGGCTTTCCTGTAAAACCATCTATTACGATACGCATGTTTGTTATCCTAGTTCTTTGATCATTTGTCACGTTCGCATGTGTTAGCTCTAATGGTTCGATCCCAACAAGTGAAATAATCCACACTGGCCTGGGCTCACCAGAAACTGTAGAGTTTGAATCAAAAACATATCTGGCCGAGATTAAGTCTGCATGTTTAGGACCAAACGGACAATTACTTAGAGCTTGAATAATGCCTACCGCTATTGAATCGGGATATCCTCCAAAGTTAATTCCTTTCGACAAAAGCTCGTCGCTTTTGCTCATTAGGACCTTCATTGAATCGACGCCTGCGGACATACTAAACACTGAAGTAAACTGCACCAGTTTCCCTGACTTCTGATCAAATACAAACTTAAGGTCTCTATAAGTAATCGTACCTCGGTCTTTATCCGTTATATCATTGAAAAGCGGAAACTTAGTCACAGAGACCTCCCACAACGTGTCTCCAATCGCAATACCAGGATAGAGAGTCAATGCTGGTCCGTTTGTAATGTTCGCGATTGAATCCACCATGGACAACGTTTCGTTGACGGCAGAACCAAAACTCAATACTGCATACGCTCTCTCCAATGCAGATTGTTTTGTAGAAAGTTGTTCTGTCACACCTACTCTCGAAGCGACAATCAAAATAGCCGCGATCATCACGTAGGTCAGCGAATACTTGAAACCATCGCTTGTAATGTGCTGGTCTAACATGACATTCTCCAGTCCAACATATTTTCACCTCGGAACTTTGTCCCAGATTTGAATCTTATCTGCGCTGACTCGTTCAATTCCCCATTGATACGCATCATCAGTTATTGTGACGTCATTGTGTCCATAATCTATTGCTGTGTAATTACCATTTCCAGAACGAGTCTTGCAGTTCTGTATGACGCACTTGTCACCAACGGTGCCAGCCATATCGTCCTCTCTATTCAGGATTTCCCCTGACCAGTATCCATGTGTGCCAGTCTTGCCCTGCCAAAATAGATCGACGTGGAAGGTGTCGCTATCTAGAGAAAGTAAGGCCGGTCGCCCACAGCTTGGGGCTTGTTGAAAAAGTCCTTTTGTTGGGGCGTTGAAGCTATTTGAATAGGGCATGCAAACAAAACGAGAGAATAAGCAAGGGCGGCTGGTGCTTCTGCCGCCGGTCGAACAGTTCGTTCCGTCGGATCATCGGCTCCGCAGACTACACCGAGTACTGGATTTGAGTTTCGTACACGAGACAGTTCGTGACAAGTACTGCCAGGATAACGGTCGTCCGTCGGTTGATCCCGAAGTTGTCCTGCGGTTGTTTCTTCTGCAGGCGATTGAAGGCATCGGTCAGGTTCGGGAGTTGTTGCGTCAGGTGCAGGTGAATCTGGCCTATCGCTGGTTTATCGGGTACGAGTTGGATGAGGAGATTCCCGATCACTCGACCTTATCGAAGGCCCTGGATCGATTCGGGGATGGGATATTCAATGACCTGTTTGTTCGTAGTATCACCCAGTGTCAGAAGAGTGGGTTGATTGAGGGGAAGATTCTGCATGTTGATGCGACAACGATTCGAGCGGATATTAATAGACAGAGCGTGAATCAGGCGAAGAGTTCCGATCCTGATGCCCGCTTCGGGCATTTCCCCGGGGGAGACATTAAACCCGGGTATAAGCAACAGACCGCAGTTGATGATCGATCACGGGTGATTGTCGGATTGGATGTCGTCAGCGCTGATCGACTGGAGGGTCACAGTGCGGTATCGGTCGTGGATTCAGCGACCGCGCATTTGGGTTCCGCGCCTGCGGTTGTCTGTGCCGACGCCGGTTATGGGAGCGGCGAGAATCGGGAGGAGTTTGAAAATCGTGATATCCGATTGGTAAGTCCGCCGCAGAAGGTTCAGCCATCTGAGGGTGGGAAGTATTTCACGGTTGCTGATTTTCAGTACGATGAATCACACGATGCCTTTGTGTGTCCAGCAGGATCATTGCTTAGCAATGTAGGAGGTGTCATTGGTCGTCCCAAGCAACAGCGATATGCGGCGTCACGGACGGCATGTCGCAGTTGTGCGCTCAAGGAGAGATGCACGAAGAGTTCACGTCGACAACTCAAAGTAAGTCGTTATTACGGGGCTTTGGATCGCTTGCGGGCTGACAGTCGGACTGAGAGTTTTAAGGCACTGTATCGACGGCGTGCGCCGGTGATTGAGGGAATCTTTGCGGAGGCGAAGCAATGGCATGGATTACAGCGGGCATGGCGGCGAGGTCTGTCTAAAATGCGCATTCAGTGCCTCTTGATCGCGGCGGTCCTCAACTTCAAGAGGCTGGTAGCCTCATTGTCGCCTCTATTTGGCTTCAAGGAGACCATCAGCACCCTGATAAACGCAATCTGGAGCATACTGGGAATAGCCAGGCGAATCTTTCGTTATGTTCTCAATATCAATGAACCAAACTTCGTGTAACCGAAAATCAGGGGTTAATCAACAAGCCCCTTGCTGGGGGAACTCAGGATACACGGCTCGCACAGCAAGTTGCGCGGTACCAGGTTCTTCTACGAAGAATAAGACTGGATTCCCGCCTGCGCGGGAATGACATTATTGAGAGTTCGCTGTGAATTGCAGGGTTTTTCAACAAGCCCATTAGGCCGTATCCGTAGGGGTCCACTGAATTGTTCTTGACTTTACATGGGAGAAGACCCAATTTTGGCGCTGGGTTCCTACAAGGAATAGAGAATCCATCAATCCACGATTGGCGGCCGAACTTACCATTGAATAGCCGCCCCGGAATGCGGACCGGATGACAGTAAAACATTGAACGACAGTAACGATTCGATATCGGTTCGAATTGCGCTGTTTTCTATTTGCCCGACGGTTGGAGACATTAGGTGAATCTACGATTAAGCAAAGCGGCCGGTTACGCCATTCACGCCCTTCATTACATGTGTCGAGCCAACTCCCCGAAGCCCATCATGGTCAGAGAGATTGCCCAGCATCTTCAACTGCCCTATGATTCGGTGCTGAAGGTGTTACGGCAACTCGCCAAAGCGCGAGTAGTCACTGCTCACCGAGGGTCAAAAGGCGGATTTAGCCTTCGAAGACCGGGGGCAGAGATCACATTTCTTGATGTCATTGAGGTCATCGATGGCCCCCTTGAGGCCGAGCCCCACCCCGCAGGAAAAGGTTCCCACGGAAAGCCAATCGCAAACGATATTTTAGCAGAAGCCACAGCTCAGCTAAAAAGGCTTCTGGCGAAAGGAACCATTGATTCAATCTGAAGGTTATGGACAATTGGTTTACTTCTGCGGGGGATTTGCAGGTACTACATGTCACAGGTGAAAGTAGATAGCATGCGCCCAAATGTGCTGTTAGTAGATGACGAACGGGGATTCCTGTTCAACATGAACTCCGCCCTTTTGAAGGATGGATGTCGAGTCACGGCCCTTGACGACGGTTTTCAGGCTATGAATTTGCTTGACCAGGAGCAATTTGACGTCCTGGTGACCGACCTTTTTCTGCCTGGGAACTTTTCGGGTCTCGACTTGGTGAAGTCGGCCCGATCGCATCAGCCGAAGCTGAACGCACTGACGATAACTGCCTATCCGAGTAAAAAGCTCCGTCAGCAGGCTGAAAAGCTGGGTGTATTCGCCTATCTGGAGAAACCGGTCTCAATGGATCTGATTCTTAATCTCGTTCGCAAAACGGTCGAGGGACAGCGCCTTCAAAATGAGATCGAGAGCCTTCGGGGATTACATCTTATTGAAGAGAAGTTCCCCGGTATCAATCCGTCCAAGCTACTCCTGGACATCTATCAGGAATTTCCTTTTGCCGCGATGATTGTTTCTTCAACTGGCGAACTTCTGTTCGCCAACAAGAGGGCCAAGAGCATCGCCGGACTCCTCGCACAGCTTTCGGGAGTCGCGATACCCGGTTCTAAATCGGATGGTGAAGCCACCTCAATGGTTGTCGATCTTGGAGGGGAAGGGAAGTATGTGGTCTGGAAAAGAAACGTCGCCACCGGCCTAAAAAGTCATGTCACATTGCTTTGCGCTGAGAGAGTTGACAGTCTCGATCTCGGTCTCCTCGATATCGAGGCTGGCCGTTTGTGGACGTCGGCGCTTCTCAAGCTTTCGGCTCGCGGCTCAGTTAAGACAAAAAAGTAGTCCTTCGACTCACTTCGCCCTCTCGTTTTTCGCGCTGACTCATACTATACTTTGCCTCGACCTGCTAAATGTTTCTGAAGGTCCAGGTCGTATTGCCATGCTTAGTAAAGTACTTATCATCATTTCACTATGTATCCAGACTGCGGCAGTTGTCTACTGTTTTGCGGTAGCCAGATCGTCAAGCAATCGATGGGTTTGGAATCTTGCGGGCGTGCTTTCAATTCTCATGCTCGGGGTGCGAGTGGCACAGTCTCTTCATATCTCAGAGGATGTGACACCCAATGCGACGTTGATTCTTTCATCCGTGATCATGCCAGTCATTTCTGCCGTATTTCTTGGGGCGGCAATTCTCATTCGCAAGCTCGAAAAGCAGTTGCACACGCAGAAATCGGCTTTGCAGGAAAGCGAATCGCGCCTTGAGGTATTGCTTCACAATGCCCCCGACTACATTTTCACTGTCCGCCTTGATGGTACCATTACCTACTTCAATCGGGCGGAACCGTCGTATCAAACCCGCGATCTAGTTGGCACCAACTGGTTCTCCTGGTTGACGGAGGACTGCAAGTTGCCTGTTAGATCAGCGATAGATGCGGCAGTCGCAACTCAGCATTCGATCATCGTCGATACGCGGCTGGCGTCCCCGGATTTCAGCGCCAACTATTACGAATGCCACGTGAGTCCGATCTTTAGTAGCGATGGCGTCGAATCAATACTGGTCATTGCGCGTGATATTACCGAATTCCACAAGACAGATGAAGCATTGCGCGAAAGTGAAGCACGATACCGGAGGCTCGTTGAGTCCAGCCGCGATGCCATCCTTGTACATTGTGATACAAAAATTGTGTATGCAAATTCGGCGACCGCCGAATTATTCGGCGCCGCCGATGCCTCGGAGCTACTCGGAAAATCACCTTTCACTTTTGTACATCCAGAGTTTGCCTCTTTGGTAAGAGAGAGAATACGAAGCGCAGTTGTCGACCGGACGGAAGTACCCGTGGTTCGTCTGCGGAGTGTACGCATGGATGGGACATCACGGGAGTTACTTTCAACGGCGCACCCGTATGTCTGGGACGGAAAACCGGCCATACAGGTAATTCTCAAAGACATCACGGAATTGATCAAAACACAGGAAGCCCTGGCCGAGAGCGAGACGCTTTTCAGGGGTCTGTTCACCGAAATGCACGTCTCATGCGCCATACATGAAGTGATCACCGATGCGGCAGGTGAGCCAATCGATTTCATAACTATTGAGACTAATCCGGCATTCGAAAAAGTGACCGGTTTCACGCGCCAGCAAATTCTGGGAAAGAGGATTCGTGAGGCGTATCCTATGGCATAGGTAGAGTGGGTTCGTGCGCTGGGATTACCCGCGGTGACAGGTGTTCCCGTTCATTTTGAGAGATACTCGCCAATGCTCAATAGATATCTTGAAGTTACGAGCTTTCGTTACAGTCCGGGCAAATTCGCTACCGTTATGGCGGATGTAACCGAGCGTCGCAAGGCCGAAGATGCCCTGCGAGAGAGCGAAGTGCGGTTCAGACAGATTGCCGAAAACATGCGGGAATGTTGCTGGCTCATGGATATTGCGTCGTTCAAGATGATCTTTGTCAATAAAGCGCACGAAGAAATGTATGGGTATCCGGCCGATGAACTTTACGAAGATGCATTGGCATGGATGAAATACGTTCATCCCGATGATAAAGAGCGTGTGAAATCAATCGTCGAGAAAAATGCAGGCGTCTTCGAGGCCGTGGATTTGAGTTTTCGAATTGTTCGTCCTGACGGCGCTCTCCGTTCGTTGTACAGCCGGGCATTTCCAATTCTTGATGCAAGCGGCAAACCTTACCGGCTTGCGGGCATCATCGAAGATATTACGCTTCTTAAGGAAGCTGAACTAAAGTTGCAGGAACATGCCGAAAATCTGGAGCGAAAAGTGATTGAGCGCTCGGCACAGCTGATACAGAGCGAGCGGCTCGCAAATCTCGGACGACTGGTGGCGGGCGTGGCGCACGAAATCAACAATCCGGTGCAGACGATCACAAGCCACCTGCAAGCGATCGAGGAAGACGATACTCTGCCCCGATCAGTGGCCGAACGGCTGAAATCGGTGCAAGTGGGACTGAATAGAATTTCGAGTGTCACCCAGCAACTCCGCCATATGTACAGAGAAAACCCCCGGGATGTTCTGGCCATCGATATTCGCAAGGTCGTCTCTGATGTCATGAGTCTTTACTCGAGCCAGCTTCGCGAGCAAGGGATCGGCATCCAGATCACACTTTCCGACCAGCCATGTCTCGGGCTATGTAACGAGGGGGCAATACACGAGGCGCTGGGCAACCTTCTTGTGAATGCGATGGATGCTATGCCGGAGGGCGGGAAACTTGAAGTTCGTCTGGACTCCGATCATCGGTACTTGCAATTAGCCGTAATTGACACCGGCTGTGGGATTTCTTCCACGGTCATTGACCGGATCTTCGAACCATTTTTCACAACCAAGCCGGTCGGATCCGGGACGGGACTGGGGCTGGCCATCTCCAGGGAATCTTTGGAATCAGCCGGCTGTTCGATCTCTGTGAGCAGTGACGGCCCCGGCCGGGGAGCGACATTCATCATTACGATTCCGGCGTTGTCTGCCTGACAATCAGGGCTGGTTGAAAAACCATCCAGTGTACAATGCACTCTCGGTAATGTCACTCCAGCGAAAGCTGGAGTCCATCTCACTCCTTGTCGGACAAGATGGATTCCGGCTCTGCTCCCCGCTTAGGGCATGTTGAACAAGTGCTGATGTGGCCATATTATTTTGTTCCACGCGTAGCGTCGCATCGAGCGTAGACGAGATGCGTTATCGTTCTGTAAGTTACAGTGCTGACATAAAGTAATCGTGTCTCGACTCCGCTCGACACGACGCACTATTGAGGTTCTTCAACACTTCCTTAGGCGGGGGATTGGCCGGAATGACAGAGATAAACAGCAAACCCCTCAATTGGGATATCCTACATCAATCGAATGAAGATTTCATTGGGCAAATTTCATTTCTTGTGTATACTATCCGCATGGTAGTTATGGCCATATCGATTGACTCTTTTGTCTCTCCCGGCCTCGGGTGCGGCGGCCTCTGCGGCTGTTGACAGAGACCATTTCCCTGAAATTCAAAATCAAATGTCGCTGTGCTCATGCCCAGTAGTTATATTGTAAGCTCGTAAATCCATATAGTTGAAGGAGAAGATGTCATGCGTTTTGAAAACATCGTTGACGCCATAGGCCGTACGCCACTGATTAAACTGAACCGGGTAGTGCCGCCGAACGCCGCCACAGTCTATGCAAAAATGGAAAGCTACAATCCCTGCGGATCGGTCAAGGACCGCATCGGCGCGGCTATGATTTTGGCCGCTGAGCGGGATGGCAAGCTGAAACCGGGAATGACCATTGTCGAACCGACCTCCGGCAACACCGGCATCGCTCTTGCAATGGTAGCCGCATCCAGAGGGTACAAGTGTATTTTCATCATGCCCGAAACCATGAGTTTGGAGCGTCGGGCCCTCCTCAAGCACCTTGGCGCGGAACTTGTACTTACCCCGGCATCCGAGGGAATAAAGGGGGCCATGAAGTTGGCAGATGAGATTGCCACTCGACCAGGACATTATCAGCCAATGCAGTTTAACAACCCATCCAATCCGGAAATTCACCGGAAAACTACCGGTCCGGAAATCATTCAAGACCTCGGCGATCTCCATCTCGACGCCTTCGTGGCAGGTGTGGGCACCGGAGGCACTCTCAGCGGCGCAGGTGCGGCAGTCAAGGCAAAATACGGATGCCAGGTTATCGCAGTTGAACCTGAGGCCTCTCCCGTTCTCTCCGGAGGTTCACACACACCGCACCCGATTCAGGGAATAGGGACGGGGTTTATTCCGGAGAATTACCACGCGGCAGTCGTCGACCGCGTTGTTCAGGTCAAAACAGAAGATGCATTCAAAACGTCGCAGGCTCTTTCGCGACAAGAAGGAATCCTCGCCGGGATTTCTTCCGGGGCAATCGTCTCAGCGGCGATCCAGGTGGCAGTTGAACTTGGCGCAGGGAAAATTGTAGTGACCACTGTTTGCGACTCTGGTGAGCGATATATATCGACCAAGCTGTTCACCGAGTATATCTGAGTCTGACAGAAAGATGATATCACCGTATGGCTATCGCATTTATTGAAGACGTGAAGGCCATCTATCGCAATGATCCGGCGGCGCACAATATCGAGTTCGTGCTCTATCCCGGGTTGTGGGCGATTACCTGGCATCGCCTGATTCATCGGCTCTACCAGTTGCGGATTCCGTTCCTGCCTCGATTGATGTCACAGATAAACCGTTTCGTAACCGGTCTTGAGATTCATCCCGGGGCAAAAATCGGGAAAGGAATCTTTATCGATCATGGCGCCGGATTGGTCATAGGCGAGACTGCTGAAATCGGGGCCAACTGCGTGCTTTTTCACAATGTCACGATAGGCGGCACTGGCAAGCATGACGGTAAGCGTCACCCGACTATCGGCGACAATGTCTTCATTGGCACCGGCGCGATTCTTTTGGGACCCATCCTCGTTGGAAGCAATTCCAAAATTGGGGCTAACTCATTTGTGGTGATGCGCGATATCCCGCCGAACTGCACTGTTGCCGGCACGCCTGCGCGGGTTATCAAGCGTTATGGCGTTGCCTGCGACGAAGAACTGACCCGCACCGTTGAGCAGGATCACCATTTCAAGAAGCAGTGATGGGCGTGCGCGGCAACTAATTCTTTTGCCCGTGGTTATAGTGATGCGTCGTCCAGCCGACCCCTTGGGGTCGGTGAGGCAGAACTCTGTAGACGCGCCCCAAGGGGCGCGCTGGGCGACGGAAAAAGGGGAATCAAATCTCGTATGTGCGCGGTCCCGCCTTAAAGCGGGATCTCGTCTGCCCTGCCCAAAATAAGAGCGCGGGTACAGGGCGAACCCGCGCTACATGAAACTCGTTTCTATACAATGTCATTCCCGACAATCCCTCGCGCCAAGCGGGGGAGCAGAGCGGGAACCCATCTTATTCTTCGACCATGCGGGTCCGTCTTCGAACCCGCCTCTGATTATTTCGCAAACAGCGGCGGCCGCGGTTTGTTGAACCCGGTCGCATCCTGATAGGTTTTTGCTACCGCCAAAAGAGTCGCTTCATCGAGCAGTCGCCCGATAAAGCAAATGCTCGTCGGCGTGCCACTCTTATCAAATCCATTCGGCACCACCACCGCCGGATGGCCGGTGAGGTTGGTTAGAAGGGTGGTGCGATCATCGAGGCTCGGCGTGATGTACAGATCAACCTTCGACATCGTTTCTGCCATCTTTTCAATCACGATAGTACGAAGGCGATTGGCCTGAATGTATTCGACGGCCGGTATAAAGCGCGCGGCGCGGAAAAGATTCGGCCAGGCGTCTTTTGTCTGACGCACCATTTTATCATCCTGATTGGTGCGGGTAAGTTCATCGAACATGGCCGCGGCCTCGGCTGTAACGATAATCGACATAGCCATGATGGGGAGATCGGGGACTTCGATCTCAACAAGGGTTGCTCCCATCTTGCGAAAAGCATCGAGTGTGGCCGCGGTTTGTTTGGCCCAGGAAGTATCTTTTTCAAGGTCATACTTCAGATAACCAATATGGAGCTTAGTAAAGTCAACCACTGGTGTGTAATTGAAGGATGCGCTTACTGTCGCCGGATCCAGTGGATCTAATCCATAAATTGCGCCGAATACAATGGCGCAATCCTCGACCGAACGGCAAATGGGGCCAATCTTATCCATTGAGGGACAGAGTGACATTGCTCCGGCGCGGCTGACGCGCCCAAATGTCGGGCGAAGGCCTGTAGTACCACAGAGGGTGGAGGGAGTTACTATGGACCCCCAGGTTTCAGTCCCTATGGCAAACGGAAGAAGCCCTGCTGACACCGCTGAGGCTGAACCCGCCGATGAGCCGCTTGAGCCTGAATCGGGATTCCAGGGATTGCGAGTCTTGCCGCCAAACCAGACGTCTCCATAGGCGAATTCGCCGACCGAGAGTTTTGCGACCAGCACTGCACCGGCTTCGCGCAATCTTTGGTAGACAGTGGCATCCACATGAATTTCTCTATTTTCATAAAGAGGTGATCCCCAGGTCGTCGGATAACCTCGTACTGATATGATGTCCTTTAGTCCGTACGGAATACCATGCAGGAACCCGCGATCCTTTCCTGCTTTGATTTCGGCATCAGCCTGCTCAGCCTGCGCAAGGGCCAAAGAGTCGGTGTAAGTGATAACGCAATGCAATGTCGAGTCATGCTTCTTGAGGCGCTTAAGAAAAAAACGAGTCAGCTCGACCGAAGAAATCTTTTGGGTGCGAATCAGCTCGGCAAGGTCAGTCAAGGAGAGAAAGGCCAGGTCGGCGTCGTTTTTCGGTCGCTCTTTGATGGTGGGTACGGACCATCTGGTGATAATTTGATTGTGAGGTATGATAAATCCTACCGGAAATGGTTGAAAGATAAGTGCAGGGCTAAGTGAGTTCGGGAAGTGAATGCGTCGAAGTTCCTCGTAAGCATTGGCTTGGCTTTTTAGCTCGCCCAGCATGCTATCCCACTCTGAAGCAGTGAATGACAAACGTAGGAGATTGTCAGCGCGTGTATTTGTGTATAAATTTAAAAGAGAGTCTGCAGTGATTTGGCTAACTGAAAGTTCGTGAGAAAGCAAAATTGTAAAGCAAATACTTGTAATACGCAAAATCGTTTTCAAACAACTCTCCTTACTTGGTAGCCAATAATCTCAACCATGTATAAACACGATTCCTCAAAAGTTGTAAACAAAATCCACATAGGGGATTGGAAATTTAAGGTCATCAGCGGTTGTCGGATACCAAAACGCCAAATCGACCGCAATCGATTCTCCAAAAAAGCGAATACCTCCGGAAAGTATCGATTCGGTTTCCCCACCAATAATCCAGTTCTCGGAGACAAAGGAAGTTCGACGCGACATGCGTGCCTCGCCTCCGATCACGAATGCCGGATTCTCGGCCCAATCACCATCCAGAAAGCCGTATCCAACTCCGGCGGTGAAACTGTTATCATCGGTGCCGAGGGTGGTCATGGAGTAGAGAAAACCCGCCGAGGCACGGTCACTCCCTTCATCAAAATCATCGGGGATACTGGCGATGAGCGCCCCGACCGCCAGAAAGACATTGCTGTCCAGCTTGAACCCGACCTTCGGTATCACATACTTAATCTGCTGACCTATGCTGACCCCCGGAAGAAGCGTCATCCCGCCGCCGAGGGAAAAATTGTCGGTCACTCCCCACCCTGCAACGGCAAAGAACAGGTAGTAGTCGGCGAAGTATCCCTTATTCATCGGCAACATGCGAGCGGTCGGCGCGAAAAAGAGGCGGGTGCGATTGGGGTTCGTGAACCAGAATTCCCCATACTTGATTCTCTCGGGAGACAACTCTTCGTATGCTTTGATGGCGTCGCGGCGAATAGTCATAGAGCCATCGCGCATATCAAACACGATATTGGTTGAATCCATACTGATGATCCGTCCGATGACCACCGAGCCATCGGTCAAGGTGAGGCGTTGGAGAAGAGTGGAATCGACGATGCGTGGTTCAGGCGCTGACGAACGCAGTGCGGTTTGTCGGGGAGCCGCAGATGCTTCACAGGTGACAAAGGCCAGACTGGCCACAAGAAACAGAAGACAAGACACTCGCATGACGACATACCTCCGGTCAGGGTCATTAGAGCTACCTTAACAGTATGTTAGTTCCGATGTGATGAGTCAAGCCCAGCCAGTTGCCTTGCGGATTGCGGTTCGCTACATTAACCGGATAATAGTTGTCGGGTCAGCCTCACAGTCCGACGTCTTTGCGAAATATCCCACCCTCACAGGAGGTTTGCCTCGTGGTTACCAGATTCAGTCATCTTCTAATCGCTCTGCTCATATCGGCGTCATCTGCTTTCTCAGCTGATGCCCGCCTTGAGACCCTTCAACCCGATGAACGCATCGCCGATTTTCGGACACTCGCTGTTTATGTTACCGGCGAAGGAACCCGCATGGGGGGGCGATTCTCCCATGTTCAAAGTGGCTTTGTGCTCGACGTCCTTCGGATACAATCAGTTCCCGGGGCGTTTACCTGGGTGAACTCCATCCCCCCGTCAGATGGCGGCGAGCCCCACACTTGCGAACATCTCCTGCTGGGGAAGGGAACTGTAGGGCGCTATGTGGCGTCACTGGAGGATATGTCCCTGGGCGAAAGCTCGGCCTTTACCGAACAAGTGCGAACCTGCTATCATTTCCGCGCCACAGCCGGAACGGCTACATTCTTTGATCTCTTTGAGGCCAAATTGAATGCCATGTTGCACCCAAACTATACGGATGAAGAAATTCGCCGTGAAGTCTGCAATACCGGAGTGAAGATTGACCAGACAACTGGCAAGCCGGCTCTTGAAGAGAAGGGCACTGTCTACAACGAGATGGTGTCGTCATACGAAAAGCCCTATGGTAATCTCTACCAGAGTCTGGGAGAAATGATCTTTGGCAAGGGACATCCGATGTCCTACAGCGCCGGAGGAATCCCCGAAGCTATCCGCAAGATGACCCCTGCTGACTTACGACGGTTTCAAGAGGGAACCCATCACCTGAATATATGGGCTCAGTGGTGTCGATTCCCGAGGATATCAGCCTCGATGATTGTCTTGCGAAGTTATCTTCGATTCTCAAGCGTATTGAACCATCGGCCCGTCCCGACAACGATCCGGCAGAACTTCTAAGTCGCATTCCTACGCCGCATGGAGAGGCATTCGGTAAGTTGTCAACGACGTGGTTTCCGTCGGGAAGCAATGACGCCCCAGGTCTGCTTGTCTATGCCTGGCCAGTCCAGCTGACCCTTTCGCCACAGGATCGGTTTCTTTTTGAGTTGTTCACCGCAAATATTTCTCAGGGACAGACCTCCAATCTTCATAAGAAGTTTATAGAGTCAAATAGCCGCGTCATGGATGTCGGCGCATCCTCAGTGTTTGGCTATCTCTCCAATGAAACAGGCTCGCCCCTTTATATTGGGCTTGATGATATCCGCCCTACCGCCATTGATGAAGGGATGATGGATTCAATCCGAAAGGTCATAGTCGGTGAGATTCGCTCCATATCGAACTTTGCTGACAACTCCGAAGAGCTTAGGATGTTCAATGATCGCATTCGCAATCGAATTATCGAACAGCAAAGAAGCACCCGGACGTTTCTTAATTCACCTACTGGATTTGGGAATCGTGGAACCGGTTCGAGCTGGCTGAATCACCTGCAGTCGCTCAATGAATCGGGCGGATTCGTGCGCGATCTGACACAAGCGGACTTCGCCAATTGGGCCGACAGCCTTCTCAGCAGACCCGAAAACATATGGCGCAATTATATTGGTCGATGGAAGCTAACGTCGTCACTGCCGTATGGTGTTGGCACGCGTCCCGATGTCGGAGCGATTGCCCGCGCTGAAGGAGAGCGGACAGCGAGGATGAATGCCTTCGCCGATAGCCTGGTCAAAGCCTATGGAGCGGCAACCCGGGATGATGCTATCGCGAAATTCAAAATTGAATACGATCTCCGCACGGCCGCCATAGACTCGGCCGCGGCCACTATCCCAATGCCTAAATTGATAGAGAATCCTCCCCTCACGTTAGATGATCAGCTCAACTACAATGTAGAAGCTCTTCCGGGAGGCGGCAAACTGGTGACCTCACATTTCGACAATATTTCCAGTGTCACTTGTGGTTTGGCGTTCAGGGCCGATGTGATTCCGGATTCTTTGCTCTTTTTGGTCTCGGCGATCCCGACGTGTCTTACCGAAGTCGGAGTGATAAAAGACAGCAAGGCCATCTCGTACGAAGAAATGTCGGAGCGGATTCGCCGGGAAATCCTGTCACTGAGCGCAAACTACAGCGTGAACTATCGCACCGAGCGAGTCGAGCTGATGGTGACGGCCTCCGGCTCAAATCTCGATGAAGGTCGCACCGCTCTTGAGTGGATGCGACTGGCACTTTTCAATGCAAATGTCAGTCCCGATAACATTTCCCGCATTCGAGATGCCATCGACCAGAATTATGCTTACTCCCGCGGACGCATTAATGGCTCTGATGAAAGCTGGAGTGACGAGCCGACTAATGCATTTTGGCGTCAGCATAACCCTCTTCTTCTGTCGGCCGATTGTTTTCTCGCCCAGACTTATGATCTCTTCCGTCTTCGCTGGCGTTTGCGAAACAACGCCGACGCTGGCATAGTAGAATCATTCTGTGCTATCATGGATAAGGTATCCGCATCCAGCAACGGGATGATTCGGGAGCAATGGGGAAATTTCCTCAATGATCTAAGCGCGGAGCGACCGACACCGAAAACTGCGGCGGATTTGCTACGAGCCGATCGCGACAAACTTGCCGCCCCTGCTCGTCTTCTGTTCAATGACGCCATCGACGATCTGAAAAATCTGATGGCCGGGATGCCAGACAATTCCCTTGACGGGGATATGAAAAATATCATTGCAACGATGGTCAGAGAAATCCACGTCCCGCTGGCCCATACTTTTTCGCAGATCACCGGCGTCATAGCAGGGATGGAGCATCGTGACAATGTCAGAGGTTTTATCATAGCCAGTAAGGGTTCCTCGGTCGATGTCGCACCGATTCTTGGCGAGATAGTCAAGTCGTGTGACAACGGGCCATCGGAGCGTCAGGCCTATTCTCCTGCGCCAAGAGTTTCTGCACGTGTGGCGGAGCGAACCAGCGATTCGACCCGGCCGCTTTTTGTCGGTCTGGTCAATGAGAATACGCGGGCGGGGATTCATTACAATACATCTTCTCTGGCGTCGTTTGAAGACTCCGATCCCGAAAAACTCCTGCGCTTTTTATCAGCCCGTTTGTACGGCGGTGGCGGAGCGCATTCGATGTTTATGAAAACATGGAGCGCCGGCCTTGCTTACTCGAACGGACTTCGCAGTAACGAAGTAACCGGTCGCCTACTTTATTATGCCGAGCGATGCCCCGAATTGGCGCAGACGATGCAGTTCGTCACCGATCAGTTGAAATCGGCTCCCTACGACACAAGTCTCGCCGACTACGCCGTGTCGCAGGCATTTGCTGTAAACCGTGCCGGTAATGGCTACGAGCAACGCGGCATGGCGATGGCGAATGATCTCGCCGACGGCCTCCTGCCTGAGGATGTCACGCGCTTTCGAACTGGCATCATGAATCTTCGCAAGGAGGGGAATCTCTATGACCGTCTTCATAAGCGAATGGAATCAACCTACGGTGAGGTACTTCCGGGATATGGCCCGACCGCTAAGGATGTGGCCAAAACGAAACCGGACTTGATGAATTTTGTCGTTGGTCCGGAAAAACAGTGCCAGGGATATGAAGAGTATCTCAAAAGAGTCGAAGACCCGAATGCAAAGCTTGTGCGCTTGTATCCCCGCGACTACTGGCAGGTGGAGAAGGTGAAGAGGGATTAGGGCCATCTGCATCCGGCACTGAACAAGTGACACACTGATTGGCGCAGGAAATCACGGGAACCCACCCGAAGGGCGGGCCACCCCGGCGTGCCGGGGGCGCATCAGGCCTTCACCAGCTACAACAATCCGAAAGGGAACGCCGACATGGAGCGGACGATGCGGACGTTGAAGGAGGAGATGATCTGGCTGAGGGAGTGGCGCGACGCACACGAACTGTCGGACGCATTGGACACTTGGTTTGACGAGTTTAACGAGACATGGTTACACTCGGCACTGGGATACCGGACGCTGAACCGGGTCGAAGAATCCTATAACTTAACCACGAGAACTCTCTTGGAAAACGCTCGCTAAATGAGGAGCCTACAGGTTGTGAGAAATGACTTATCACTTGCGCTGTTGCCAGTGATCTTGATTTAGTACACTTCGCAATGCTAAAGACGCAAAAATATGGAAATAAGAAAAGACTATCTATATATTCTTGAAGACAACATAGATGGCAGTTCATATACATCACTTGCCTTTGGTCTTAACCAATGTGATAATCATGTAATTGAGTACTTTCTCGGCGATAGATTCTCCTTTTTGAAACTTCCTTTTATTTCATCTGATGAACGATCTGCTCGTTGTTTAGAGATTCACGAGGGTTATCGACGGGAGACAACTATTCGTATCGTTGACAAAGAGCAATTTCCTCGGATTCGCTCTTTGACCGTTCCTAATATCAAAGTTTCCTGGAGCAAAGCAGTTCGCGATACCATCCGCGGCTATAAGGTATGGCAGACTGTAAATGGGTAACACAACAGAGCAGATACTAATGTTGGCCATGGCGCAGGCACTGAATGAGGATTAGCGCCAATCAAGAATCTCATCGCGCAAAGCGAATTGTTCTCGTATAGTCGAAAAAACCTGAGAGAATTCAAGTCGAACATTTTTTAACGATTGGTTGGAGTGCCATCCCAATTCTTAAAAACCTTTTTTAGCTCATCAACTGTGTGACGCCATTTGGGCGTTGTCGGTTGTCAGACGGTATTCTGATTACCGAATAGGCCTACACCCTTCACAGCTTCAGTTTCAGGTACACTGTCGAGCCAATCTACGCGGACAAAATATTCGGCTGTCTCAGGGTCTCCGGCTGTACTTCGAAGCTTTTCTTTGGTGCTAAGGACCTCAAGTGCAGGGCTATCCCCATCCTTAGTCTTTACTATGAAATCGTTCACAGATTGGACCGACTCACTGACGCGACCCACACCAACAAAGCCAGCCCCCGGAATCTTTACCCAGACGCGTTCGCCTGGAGAGAGCATCTTAAGAGTCTGGCTGTACCAACTCTTACCTCCAGCGCTTATGAAGCCATAGGTGCGCGCCTCGTCCCATGTACAATCTCCACCAAAAGAGACATAATATTCGCCGTTCCACGGTTCCTTTTCACCGGCATGGTTGATCTTCGCTGCAACATTCGCCTGAGTCTCCCGTGGATCAATGAGCCACGCGCGACTGAGTAATTTCTCAGAATCATGCTGAAAGACATGAAAAAAGAGGACGTTTATGGCTATATCGCGCTCGTTTAAGTACGTGATGATGCGTTCGGTTGAATCGTCGAGCTCGGCGGCCACGAGGATGATTTGATGTGATTCGTTCAATGTTTCCTCATCCAACTCAGCACCAAAGTGCTGCTTGAAGGCAACATCCAGACTACCACCCTTAGAAAACCGTTGATAGATTTGGGCAATCTTGTCGGTCGTCAATTTCTCTACCCAAGAAGCGTAGTCAAGCGCCTGGGCGACGATCTCGCGTGGTGTACGGTCTCTTTTGAGTTCAATTAGAACAAGCGAGGCATCAGGCGCAATCGCCAGAAGGTCTATCCGACCGCCAAGGCCAGTTTGCTCTTGCCGACCAATCAACATCCATTCGCTCGACAAAATCTCCGGCGTAGCGATTATCATGTCCTCCAATTGTTTTTCATTCTGGAGGTTTGATATTGGCAGTGGCGTCGGTTTGGAGTTGATCTTCCAGATGGCGTGTTTGATGGGCATATGTCAATCCTTAGTTAGTGTATTTGCATCATTGTACAATCAATTCGCGCTGTAGATACCCTTAACATCACGCCGACGACGGGGTGGCCCACCTTTCAGGTGGGTTCCCGTCAATCAGTACTCACCCTAGGCTGGCTCCTTCAAACTCATCAATATCAACCACGCCTGTTGCGTGGTTCCCAATATACTAATTGTAACTCGACCAGCGCCAGTCGAATCGCCGGAACCCACCCGGCCAAATTTTCCTCTTGCGCCTCTGAGTGCGATAACATACCATTCCCGCCGTAGATAACAGTTCCGTTGGGGGTGGCGAACAAAAGCCGCCTGAGAATATACCCTCAATACCTGATCCGGGTAATACCGGCGTAGGAAA
>JBBTMW010000129.1:0-8523 GCA_038067995.1 Candidatus Zixiibacteriota bacterium | reverse complement strand
ACGGGTGATTGAATTGGATGAATCGTTGTGCGACGCCATGACCGGCCTTTCGGCCAGCGGTCCGGCCTATATCTATCTTGTGATTGAGGCCCTTGCTGATGGGGGTGTCAAAGTCGGCATCCCTCGCGACCAGGCTCTTAAAATCGTTGCCCAGACAGTTCTTGGTGCGGCCACCATGGTGCGCGAAACGGGACGACACCCCGCAAGTCTTCGTGACGACGTCACCACTCCGGCGGGTTGTACAATTGGCGCGCTATTAACGATGGAAGACGGCAAGATTCGCTCGACTCTGGCCCGCGCCGTCGAGGAAGCGGCCCGTATCGCTGGTCAGCTAGGTAAGCCGAAAACAGTGTGAATTGCGGGGCAGACGAGAAGTCTGCCAGCCACAGAATACGCGAGTTCCTTCTGGTTGTGTTGTTCCCTCTCCCAATAATCCCTTGTCAAACAACAAAATAGGTCATATACTAAGGTTTTCAGGGGAACTTTCAGGGCAGTGCCCTGTTTAGTTTTTGAACAGACAGCCGATAGGCACAAGGAGTATATGTGAATTTCGAATGGCCAATATTGATGGCTCCCGGACAGGATTCCGGTGGTGGCGGCATTTTGATGCTGGGCTGGTTCGCGCTGATTTTCGTCCTCATGTATTTCATGATGATTCGCCCCCAGCGCAAACGGCAAAAAGAACATGAGAAATTGCTCACCGAGCTGAAAAAAGGCGATAAAGTAGTAACGAATGGCGGCATGTTTGGCACCGTGTTCGCCATCGACGAAGAAAAGGGACGAGTTGTTCTCAAAATAACTGAGGACGTCAAGCTCGAGTTTCTCAAATCGTCGATTGCCTCGAAGGTAGATAAATAAAATTAAGGAGTATCCGTGGCTGAGCGACCGATCGTCCTATACGGCGACCCGGTGCTACGGGAAGTTTCTACGCCTGTTGAAGATATCAACGGCGACATCAAGGCGTTGGTGTCGGACATGATCGACACCCTTCACAAAGCACAAGGACTGGGTCTCGCGGCTGTACAAATTGGCGTCCCGAAAAGAATTTTTCTGGTCGATTTGTCGGCTTTCGACATAGCCCGTCCTCTCAAGGTCTTCATCAATCCCGAAATCATCAAAACCGATGGTGAAGTCGAATACGAAGAGGGTTGCCTCTCGTTTCCGGGATTGTATCAGCATATCGTGCGTCCAGCGACAGTTACCGTTCGGGCCACCGATGTGGATGGCAAGCAGTTCGAAATGACTGCCGAGGGCATGACTGCACGGGCCATCCTGCATGAGTATGACCATCTTGAGGGAAAGCTTTTTATCGACCATCTTTCTCCGCTTGCCCGCACCCTTCTGCGGGGAAAGCTGAAGAGAATGTCGAGCCAGTCCAGCGAGACGGCATCGCCCTGATTCCTGTCGCCTTCAGGCAGGAACATCTCGTCGCTCATTCTGCGGAATCACACTACCTGTGAAAATTGTTTTTATGGGCACGCCCGAGTTTGCGTGTCCGGCACTCAAAGCGTTGGCGTCCAGTCGCCACTCAGTTCAGCTTGTGGTAACCGGCATGGACAGCCGTGGCCGTCGTGGCATGGAGACCAATCCCACTCCCGTGCGACACACAGCCGAGTCGCTCGGGCTACCGGTCATGACAGTCGATTCCCCCAAATCGCCCCTTCTTGCCGAACGAGTTCAGGAATTGTCTCCTGATCTGATTGTCGTTATCGCCTACAAAGTGCTTCCGCAAAATCTCTATTCAATACCCCGACTTGGAGCGATCAATGTGCATGCATCGCTTCTTCCGAAATATCGCGGCGCCGCGCCGATCAATCACGCCATTATGAACGGAGAAACGGAGACGGGTCTGACGGCCTTTCTTCTCCAGCCGTCGGTTGATACCGGTGACGTTGTTGGTCAGCGAACAGTTACCATAGGGGAAAATGAAACTTTTGGGGAGTTATATAATCGCCTGTCATCTCTGTCGGGTGCGTTTCTCCTGGAGACGCTGGAGAAGATGGAGTCAGGCACAGCTGGTAGTCAGCGGCAGGATGAATCGATGGCGTCCAAAGCGCCGAAGATCTTTCCGGCTGACACAGTCATTCAGTTCACGCAGTCGGCTGAGCGTGTGCGCAATTTTGTCCGCGGACTGTCCCCCCATCCGGGTGCGACAACCGAGTACCGCGGCTCGATAATCAAAATTTTGGTTTGCGCCCATGCCACCGACTCCAGTCGAGAGTCTGATTTACCCGGGACTTTAGTGGTACACAAGAATCGCCTCTTTGTGCAGTGTCAGGACAGCGCACTCGAGATAATTCAAATAAAGCCATCGGGAAAAAGTATCATGGACGGCTCGGCATTCATCAACGGTTTTCACCCGCAGTCCGGCGAAAGATTCGGCGCGGGTTCACCAACCCTTAAGGAGTCACGGTGAAACGAGAAATTCTTATCAATTCCACCGAATACGAAACCCGCATGGCGATACTCGAAGATGGTCGCCTTGTCGAGCTTCAGGTGGAGCGCCCCTCAAGCGACCGCATGGTCGGCGACATATACAAAGGGGTTATCAACACCGTCCTGCCCGGAATGCAGGCGGCATTTATCGACATAGGCCATGACAAGGCCGGTTACCTCCATTCCTCCGACGTTGGCAAGGAAACGCGCGACAAGTACGAAGACGAGGACGAGGAAGGTGAAGAGGCTCCGGCCGAAATCATTCGCAAGACCCGCCGCCAGTCAATCGAGTCGGTACTAAAAAAAGGGCAGGAGATACTTGTTCAGGTCATCAAGGAGCCAATAAGCACCAAGGGTCCACGAATTGCGACCGAGATTTCACTTCCCGGACGATTCGTTGTGCTGGTCCCCGATGACGACCATGTGCGCGTCTCCAAGCGAATCACCGACTGGGCCGAGCGGAAACGCCTTCGTAAAGTCATGGCGCCACTGCGCCCGGAAGGGTTCGGACTCATCATTCGCACCGAATCGCTGGGCAAGGAGGAGTCAGACTTCAAGGCCGATATTAAGCGGCAACTGCGCCTTTGGACGCAACTGAAGCGCAAGGCCGACCGTCTCCCCGCCCCCTGTCTCATTCACAAGGAAGAGGAGATGATCATCTCCCTCATCCGTGATATTTTCACCGATGAAGTCCAAACGCTTACGATTGACGCCAAAGATGACTACAAGAAAATCATGTCCTTTGCACGACAGGTAGCCCCGCACCTCTGTAGTCGTATCCATCTCTACAAGGGGGATACACCTCTTTTTGACTCACACAATCTTGAACCTGATATCGAGAAGATGCTTGATCGCAAGGTCTGGATCCGTAAGGGCGCCTACATCGTTATCGATCAGACCGAGGCGATGGTGACGATAGACGTCAACACCGGTCGATTCGTGGGAACCAAGGACCAGGAGACGACCATCTATCTGACAAACGTCGACGCCGCGCGTGAGATCGCCCGGCAGATACGATTGCGCGATATTGGCGGACTGATCATTGTCGACTTCATCGATATGTGGAACCGCGACAACCGCCGCAAGCTGTACGAGGAATTCAAGAACGCCTTTCGCCATGATCGCGCCAAGCGGGGGATCAACCCGGTAACGGAGTTCGGCATTGTCGAGATGACCCGTGAACGTGTCCGGGAATCCCATCTGCACAAACTCTCCGATCCTTGTCCGCATTGCGCCGGATCGGGACGAGTTCTTTCGAAGGAGACCATGGCGACAAAGATTGAGCGGTGGTTCATGCGCGCCCACGCTGAGAAACACTTTGCATCGTTCCATCTTGCTGTCAATCCATCGCTTGGGGATATGATGGCCGAAGATAGCGACAACCGCATCTCCAGATTGATGAAAGCCCACAAGTTTAGGGTCAATTTGGTGCGAGACACCACCGTTCCTTTGCAGGAGTTTCGAGTGTTTGATGCTTTGACAAATGACGATATTACTGATAAATATCGGGCGTAGTGACTGACATAGCTGATGGAAAGAAGTGTTGAAGCAACTCTTCCATCTCTTTGTAGGTCGGCGTTCCGAACGCCGCCTTTGGCGGAGTGAGAAACCCGACAGTGTGTTACTTACACATTGAGAGGAAAGGCTGGATTCCGCCTGCGCGGGAATGACAGAAATGAAGTTTTGAGAATGCCGTAGTGATTTTAGCAACACTGGCACAATTGTATGCAGAGTACCGAACACATATCGCACGAGATTGAGATAAAAATCAATCTCGGCTCTTTTGCCAATTACCTCAAGCTGGTTGGCTATCTCGGACAGATCGTCCAGGAAGATCGTCATATCAATGGCTTTTTTGACACCGATGACCGCGCCCTCGCCTCTCATGGCTGGGCGCTGAGGGTGCGGGCCGATGGCAAACGGGGCTACATCACCGCCAAGAGCATATCAATTCAAACAGGCGCGGCTACGATTCGTCAGGAAATTGAAGCCCAAATTCGTCTCGAAGACGCTCTTGAGATTCTCAATCTCTACAAAGATATCCGCTCCATCCATGCCATGCCGGTAGATTTTCTGCGCGATGCTCTCGGCGATAAGCCGGTGAAAAAACTCATTCAGTTTGAAAACACACGTCAACTCAAGAATTACCGCATCCATGATGTCGACTATCTCTTCGAAATCGACACGACCCTTTTTTCGGATGGCTGTGTGGACTATGAACTTGAGGTTGAATTGCCGGATGTATCAAAAGTGCAGATAGTGGAGAAGGAGCTTGAGATGCTATTCGATCAGCTCCGGATTCCCTTTGTGAAACAGACGGAATCGAAATTCTCCCGCGCCCTCCAACGGGCCGGTATCCATCCCGTTTCCCGTTAACCGTTTCGCTTGATAACGACCATCGTGAGGTCGTCAAAGACATGCTCCTGTGAGGCAAAAGTGCGGGTGGTGTCGAGGATGGCGCGTTGAATGTCGGGGGCCGACTCCTTTTGGTGTTGTCGTACAAGCGCAATCAGATTATCAAGGCCAAACTCTTTTCCCTTTTCATCGAACACTTCGGTGACGCCATCGGTGTACAGTACGATGATATCTCCTTTATTCAGAAAGAGAGGGCGCTCCTCGTATTTTGATTCAGTCGTCATGCCAAGAATCGGCCCTCCCTCGCGAAGATATTCGACCGATCCATCGGCTCGAAGAAGAAAGGGAGGATTGTGGCCGCAGTTGGCGAAGGTAAACATATGGTTCTTTGAATCGAGCACACCGTACACCGCAGTCACATACGTCTCCGGGTTGGTGGACTCATAGAGGAGGCTGTTGACCTTGCGGCAAATGGTGCGGATCGAGTAGTTATTTCGAATTTCGGCAATGAGTGAGGCGCGAAACGACGCCATGATAAGGGCCGCCGGAATTCCCTTGCCGGATACATCACCTATCGTAATGCCGGTCTGTCCTTCGACGATTCTAATGAAATCGTAGTAGTCCCCGCCAACTTGCTCCGACGCTATATTTGCGCCGCAGATGCTGTAACCTGCGATGTTTGGATCGCATTCGGGCAGAAAGCTTTGTTGGATATCTCGCGCGATGGCCAACTGCTGATCAAGTTTTTGGCTCGTGACGAGTCGTCGATGCAAACGCGCCCGCTCGATGGATACCGCCGCCTGTGAAGCGAATGCCTCCACCAGTTCGAGGTCGTGCTTGCCATAGGCGCTCAATCGACTCGATTCAAGGTTAAACCCTCCGATAATTTTGTCATTGGCGCGTATCGGTACAACCATTTCGCTTCGCGTATCTTCCCGACCTTTAACATAGCGGGGATCAGCGGTGACATCCGGCACAATGACCGCCTGGCCTGTCGCGATGACGGTTCCCACCAGCCCTTGACCGAGCCTGAGATGTATCACCGGTTCTTCTTCTTTGCCATAGCCGACGGTGACCGCGGAATCGATGGATCCATTGGATGGATCGAGAAGAAAGACCCCCACGGCGTCGTAATCGACGACCTGCTTGAGAAGTTCCAATATCTCCTGTAGCAGTTCGTCAAGTTCAAGAGAACCCGATAGCTTCTTCCCGATTTCATAGAGAAG
This sequence comes from Candidatus Zixiibacteriota bacterium, assembly GCA_038067995.1. Taxonomy (GTDB): domain Bacteria; phylum Zixibacteria; class MSB-5A5; order GN15; family FEB-12; genus JBBTMW01. Next base: position 2,506 of record JBBTMW010000129.1, on the reverse strand, counting down.
ATTCTTCTCAAGCGCTTCACGTCGCACCATGCGATACAAGTGAGCGTTATCGATAGCAACCGCGATCTGGTTTGACAATCCCATCAAAATATCGAGATCGATCGAGGTAAACTCGCCATCAATCTTATTAAACGCTTCGATAACTCCGATCATCTGTCCCTTGCCGACAAGCGGAACTGAAATGAGGGATCGCGCTTTGATGTTTCCCTCGGAAGCCATTTCCTGGTCAACGCGGGGGTGATCGGCGGCGTTGTTCAGAATAATCGCCTCGCGATATTTCTCAACCCACCCGGCAACACCGTCGCCAACTTCTCTGGTAAAAACACTCATCTTGCAATCCGACGCCTTCATGAATCGGATTTTCATATCGGTGCGGTCGTGGTCGACGCGAAAGACAAAGGCCGCCTCGGCATTGACCGCCGTCAGGACAAGACAGAGCACCTGCTCGATAAGGGCCTCATACTCGATGGTGTTGTTAAACATCCGCCCGGCTTCAAGGAGTAGTTTTTCAGTGCGCGTATGGTGTATCTGTTCAATCATATGTAGTTCTCATTGGAGACAATACTGCCTATGGAATATGTACATGTTTCAATTGTGTAAGGATTCAATGACGGCGCTCAACCACCGAGTGCGGTTATGCGACTGTTAATGTTAGTCCAAATGTCGGATCGCGAAGTATCATAACCGGCGAGCTTGTATTCGTTACGGGCGCGCTTGAGATAGTCCAACCCCTTTGATTTTTGACCCTGAGCGACTTCGAGTTCACCCAAATCCTCGCACGCCTGTCCGATGGCGCCGTGGTTTTCAAGCCTCTCCGCCCAGGCCAGGACCGGTCGCAACCAGCTGGCGGCTTTGTCGTATTTGCCGAGCCAGCGAAGAGTCATGCCAACGTGATAATCGGCAAACAGCTTGGCGGCCTCATGGGAGAATTGCCAGTGATAGTCGCGCGCCCGGATATAACACTCAAGCGCGGAATCGAATTGCTTTTGTTCAAAATAGGTTCCGGCCAGATTGTTCCACAGCGGACCCAGCCAGGATTCGGTATTGCTTGATTCGGCAACTTCGATTCCTTTTCGACTCCACATGATTGCATCTTCGGCCGAGTCTGAAACGATGGCAAGCATATTGGCGGCATCGACTGCCCGTCCCCAAAGTAAATTACTTACGCAGAAATCAAAGAGGCGCCCAAACGTGGCACGCGCTTCGGTGAGATTCGAGTCCTTCCATTCATAGCGTCCTTTGACCCCAAGATATCGCGACCACCCCATCGGGTCGGACTCCCGTGCCTTTTGTGCCGCCTGCCCCAACCAGGGGCGACCAATTTCTTTTTCTCCAAGGGAAAGATACATACGGGCCAATTGCGACAGCGCTTCTACCTCAATCGATGGGTTAAACTCCCGGCGAGCCTCTTCAAGCGCCGATTCATATTGCCCGATGGCCGTGCGTAAATCACGATTTTGGAATGTCGAATCCGCTTCCTGGAGGAGGGAATCGGCGGTTTGGCTGTCCGGAGTCATATTAGTACCCTTTTTCTTCGTGTCGATAGCCAAGGCATTGGACGAAATCACAATGGCCGCAAGGAGGATAATGGCCGTCTTCATAATTCATTTAACACCCCGAATCAAAGACAGTTCGTTCTCAGAGATACGGGTTGTTTGGAAATATAGAGCGCCGGCAGAGATCAGTCAATGAATGGGAGAAATTCATCCAACTCATTACCTTGCCATGGTTTAGATGAGGCAAGGGAGGGGATGACGGGCACGACTCTGTCTATAACGGCCGCAGAAAGAGCGACGAAGCACCTAACCACACTGACAAGGAACGTAAGGGCCACCGCCGAATAGGCGCTGTACCAATAATGTCAGGTCGACAATGTTAAACTTCCCATCATTGTTGATGTCAACTTCGTCAAAGCAAACCGGAGGCAGGCCACCCTGAAAGAGACGTGCGACAAATTTGGTGACATCGACAACACCAATCGAGCCGCTGTGATCGAAGTCCCCTACTTTCACACAGCAACAAGCTATCCCACAAAGGGTGTCACTCAGTTGCGAGATCGACTTCGCCGTATACCAATTCAGAGCACGGTCGGCCATAGTGTAAAGTGATGTTGTGTCGCCATTACCAACCGTCAACCAGGCGGTGTAGAAGCGAAGCGTATCAAATGTGCCTAAAGTCTCGTTCTTGCGGAAAGTCATAACGGTGTGCAAGTCGGTAACCGAGTCAGTCACCGCAAAACCGATCGCCTGCATACTGGTGAAGATGTCTCCTTCGACGAAGGTCCCCGTCGGGTAGATGTCGATGGAGTTCTCCTTCGTGTATGCGCCTGACGGATTAGCGATGGTGGTGGGAGCTCCCGCGCCAGTCTTCTTGTAGCCCCCGAGATAACGGACAGCGCCGAAGCGGGCGTTATTGTCTTGACACTCGCCAACATCATCGAATTCCCCACCCTGCTGATAGATCAAGTTTTTGATGAGATTGAAGCCGGATGAGTTCTGATTCCCTG
>JBBTMW010000128.1:0-9276 GCA_038067995.1 Candidatus Zixiibacteriota bacterium | reverse complement strand
GATATCGATCAGTATCCGTACTGACAGATGCATCCCATTATAAATAACATAATTGCGGCCGCCAGCGATTCCACGGGAGTCGTGGCGGCCTCAAGCGCCTATATCGCCGAACAATACGGCAATAACGGCGTCATTGCCGCATGGCTGATTGTCGCCATCGTAGCGATGGCTCTTGCCGCAAAAATAATCCGTCTGGCGGTGTCTGCGCTCATGTATCTGGTAGTGCCGGCCGTAGCGCTGGCATTTGTCGGTTCGATGATCCTTCCTCTGTCATTCGCCCTCCTGTTGCCTATCACGGCAGTTGTCTGCTCCCTCTTTTTTCTGCTGAAATCATAATGACTTCGCCCTGAAGGGTGCTTGTTGAATCAAACAAAACGTCGGGGTTCTCTCCCGTCCGCCAACGCGGACGGGATCGGAACACCGACCTACGAAGAGGCGCGTCCTGGCAAAAGTAATGTGGCATTGTTCTCAATGCTGCCATTCTTCTGTCACGGAATCGAAGATGGGACGGCAGGATGCGAAGACGATCCTGCCCTACTTATTCCTAAAATAAGCTAATTGCCTTGCGGGCACGTCGCATCGAGCGTAGACGAGACGTCTGCCGCGCGCATGTAATCGCGATTGTCAATCCGCCGGCAGAAGCCAAGCAAACGAAACGCGGAAGGTCGTTTGCTTCTCCGTTGAAATCGGTTTATTCAGATACATTGGAAAGTCAATTCGCAAACGATGGTTTGACCAGACTGGCGGCATTGTGATTGAGACGCCGGCGGAAGCGAAGCTGGCGTTCTTGTAGTTCGTAGCGCGCCCGTCGATACTGAGCGGAAATCGATAGCGATTATCGCCAACCTCCGCCGAAATGATCGCGTAATCCAGAAATAACTCATTGTTAATTTGTGAAAGGAATCCACCGACGAGTGGGATTGAGCGGAACCAGCGAAACGGGAGAACGTCAGGTGGGATGATGGTCACGGATGCTCCCAAGGCATCGGTAAAATAAATCTGCCTGTCCTGATAACCACGAACGAGTCCGTTGGCGGGGTAGAATTCATCCAGAAATTCATCGGGAACAGTGCCACGCGTTCGGAACAGTTTTGATTGTGAGAAAGTCTCCACTGCCTGTCCCCTGCTCAGATGATGGAGAAACTGCGTGGGTGGGGCGCCGATACCATCAATAGTTTGAATTGATGCACGAAGAATGGATCGCGGCCCATTGTGAACATCAATGTTTAAGTTTGCAGTGTTTATAAAGAACGCCTGTAGCTGATCCATCTCTGTTTGTCCACCGCATATTGTATTTGTCGACGTGGAAAAAAGACCACGATATGAGGACCGAGTATGCGACCACCCGAACGACCCTAAGACAATATCATTCTCATCCCAGTCATCGTAAACGGCCGCTTCGTGCAGATCAAGAGAAACGGGATATTCTCGCGAATCCGCTTTGCCGACCGTACGCAGAAAGGTGAACGCGAGACGGAGGCGATCGGTGTCTGGGCGCGAGATATATTTACGATTGTTAATTTCCAATCCTTCTTCAATGAGCAATCGCCTGTCACTGAAAAGAATGCGATCAAATCGATCACACTTGGAACCAAGCAGTCGCTCCGGATGGCGCACTGAAAGATCAATCGCTGGTTGGTCTGATTTGGCGCCAACACGGACATCAAGGGAGTAGTTATTGTTTCTCTGCAAATAGCTTCCGTGTGAATGGAATCCGAGCTGAAGGCCATCGGGGCGGGTGTACCAAGCATCGGGGCGCACGCGAATGGCCATCGCATTCACCGGCACGCGATCGTATTTCATATTGTCAAGACGCACCTCCATCGGGGGAAACATGCCGGATGCATTGTTAAGGCGGTTGACATCAGGAAGAAGAAAATGGGGATCGATAATAACTTTGCTTAATTTGCGCTTCGCCTTGACTGTAAAAGAATACTTTTCCTCCGGTCGCCGAAATTGGTGCCATGTTGGCATCAAGACAGCATTGGGTTTAGCGTATTCCATCCCTTCCGGTGGCACGGTGTAAATGGTTGTGTCCCCCTGCTCCCAGATAACGGCGACATCAATGGGTGCGACCATTTCGCCGGGTTGTTTCAGGCGGATAGTATGTTCATAGCCGTCGGATGTTTTCCTGGAGGAAAGACCGTCAAAATCGTAATCGAGCTTTTTGCGCGAGTAGAGCCACTGGTCAAGGTAAGCGTCGAGTTCAAGACCGGTTGACTCCTCGAAAGACTGCACGAATTCATCCTCATAGGGATGCTTAAACGCCCATTCATTGCAGTAGTTCCTCAGCGCTTTGAAGTACAGGGAATCGCCAAGGATTGATCTGAGGGAGTAGTGCATCGCGGCGCATTTGTAATAGGCGCTATAGCGGTATGGGAGATACTCCTCTCCTTGATCGTAAGAAAAAAGCATCGGGCGATCGAGTTCATTCGTGATGGTGAGCATTAGGGGACGATAGCCGCGCTCGTCGCGATCTTCGATATGTGGGGCCACAAGTTTCTGGTACCACTTGGTGAAATTATCGAAATTCCCTTCACGGCCGTAATATTTCTCCATCGCGACATGCTCAATGTGGGTGGTGAATCCTTCGTCGAGAAATGGCCGATCCGGCGAGTTAGTGCCGATCATCCCCATAAACCACTGGTGGCCGATTTCGTGATACAAAAGATAGCTGAATCGGGGAGAGGGTCCTCTATCGCCGCAACTGGCGAGCATCGGGTATTCCATTCCGTCATAGGAATCGGTGACGCGCAGAACCGGCCACTTGTATGGATAGACCAGTTCGGAAAAGGTTTCGACTGCCTGTCGTGAACGGAGCACTGCATCCTTCCATCCGGCGGCCTTGTTTCGGAGGGCGTAAATGGCAATTTCAACGCCATTGACCGTGTCACCATCGAGGCAGAACTCCGGCGAGGCAACGAATGCGAAATCATTGACTTGTTCGGCGACAAAGTGCCAAGTCTTTGTTCGCGAAGAATCAAAGTTGAGCTTTGGCCAGGTAGCCTCGCTACCTATATACTTGTCAATGTCAAGCAGTGTGCGAAGTGTGTCGGGCATTGCCGAGGTTTGATTTTCAAGAACCCCGGTCGCGGCAATGATCTCATTTTCGGGGGCTGTGATGCGGACATCAAAGCGGCCAAAGTCGCCATAGCACTCGCCCCAGTCGATATACTGGGCATTGACCCAGCCGAGCTTGTGGTCATAGACGCACACTTGCGGATACCAGTATACCCCCTTGGTGATTTCGTTCTGTTCTCCGGCGGTTCCCATACGCGTTTTGCCCGGACTGGGAAGGATGGTGGTGAAATCAAAAGCAAGATGGGTGGTATCACTCGGAAGAAGGGGTTGCGATAAATTGAGCGTGATGATTGTATTGTCGACTGTGAATGATTCGTAGTTTCTGGCGCCACCCGCCTTTTCTTTCAATGTAAGAGATCCGCCCGTGGCCGGAGTCAGATTGTGATAGTCGTAATCAACGTGTTCGCGCAGTCGTTTGGCCGAGTAGGAGCCTTTCTGAACGGCGTTTGGAAAGGCTTTGAGGTACAATACCCGAAGGGTGTCAGGGGAATTGTTGATGTATTCAATATTGATAGCGCCGTCGATGGTGCGCCGGTCGGGCTGGAGGGTTACATCCATGACATAGTTGACCTCCTGTTGCCAGTAGGCGTCTGATGTATGTGCAATTGTTCCGGCGAACAGCAAAAACATCATTATCGACAGTTTTCTACATCGTCCCATTGATACCACCCGCTATAAATGTGATTCCCAGATACAACAGAAAAGCGGCGCAGGCCAAAAGAAGCCCTTTGAACACTTTTCCCACGATTATGTGTTTCCCTTGCCAGACAACTATGGAGACACTCGTGTACCAGGCATAGTCCGAAAGGATATGACCAAAGTAAAAAACGACTGGCCCGATAACGCCAAGCTCAACCGATTTCACCACGAAGCTCAGTCCGGTCGTCCCCCACCATATGAACCAGAAGGGATTGGTGAGTGTCGCGACGAGTCCTTTTCCGGCGATGCGCCGGTTCCATCCGCCGGGCGCTTCACCGGGTGGCCCACCTTTCAGGTGGGTTCCTGTGGCATCGTACGACACTCTGTTGCGAAAGATATCGACCGCCATCAGTATCCCCATTCCTACGAGTCCCAGACCACCGACAACGCCTATAACTCGGACTACCATCGTGTTCTCGGCGATCACCGCAACGCCAGCCACCAAAAGGGCAACAACGGCGATTTCAGCGACGGCATGTCCGGTGCTGACAACCATGCCGGTTCGCCAACCGTGGCGTGGTGTCTCGGCGATGTTGACCGCGAGAAGCGGTCCGGGCATCATCGCACCGGAGAATCCAGTGACAAAGGCGGTGATAAAAAGACCGGTGACATCCATGAGGCGCAATATAGGGAAAATCGAGGCGTTTGTCTTGTGGGGGGGATTATGGGTCTGTCATTCCCCGGCTTGACCGGGGAATCCAGTCTTGTAGGTCGTGGTTCAGAGAGAGGCAAAGCCGAACGAGAAACCCGACATTCCTCCAACGGGCACAAAAAGAAAAGATGTCTGGTTTCTCCCTCCGGCAAACCGGAGCTCGGAACCGCGACCTACGAAGAATGTGACGGGAACCCACCTGAAAGGTGGGCCACCCCGCGTCCCACTCTAAGATTCTGTGTGTTTGAATAAATCGCGAAAAAACTTTCTGATGCTACCCCACTTCTGTGAATATCCATGTTCCATTTGTGCGAGCCGATCTTCCAATTGGTCTAATCTTGCTATGGCGACCTTTGGATCAATCGCACCAGCTTGAAGCCGTTGGCCAATTTCTTGAATCTCTGAATTTATCGTAACCAGTTCAACTCGTTTTTCATAGGTCAATTCAGTAAAATCAGGATCGTCCACTATCTTACTTGTTTCGTTTACAGAACTCTGTGTCTCAGCGAAGGATTTTGCTATATGTGCCCACCTCGCCGCTTGTTCCTCAAGTAACATCAGGATTTGCTGTGATTTCCGAAGATGATCATTGAGGGTTTCCCAGTGAAATGACTCAATATGCTGAAGCGCTTCTTTGAGAAGCTCACACTTAATGCGCCTCTCCGTTAACTCCTTTGTCTCATCCTGACTTGGAAGTAGTAAGGAGTATTGTTCAATGTAGCAATCCAAAGATGTTTCAATGTTCGGGGTGTCTTCATTGGCTTGAAGCCAAGAATGGATCCAAATATAATATGGAAGTACTATTTCGGACGAATCTGGGCTGTCCACTCCCTCCTTGTTGACCCGGTATCCGAGTTCTCGCATTCTCTTTTTGACTGCAGCTATTTCGGAGAGAATCACCCTAGCTCTCTCCTCTGATTTTGGCTCCATTCTTGCTTTTTCTATTTCTGTCTGGATCACGACTTCTGCAAGGGCCTTCTGCCGATGGGTCTCGGTTTCATGCTCTTTGGCCTGTAGTTCTTCAATTTCCCTGTCCACCATCGCGATCTCCGCGAAGAGCTTTTCAAATTTCGCGATTTCCTTCGGTGACAACTCGGCGCCTTTGATCGCCTTGGCTTCGAGGAGCACAGACTCCAAGTCAAATTTTCCATGGCGTGAATTACTGCCCACGATCTACCTCCATATTCACGGTCAATTTCAAAAGTTGTGTAGCCTTTCCCCACTAAGTGGGTCGGGTGGCCCACCTTTCAGGTGGGTTCCCGTCAAATTGTTTGAAAGACAACGCATCTCGACTGCGCTCGATGCGACGTTCCGAGTACAGCTGGTGAATCCCCCTCACTTCCCCTTAAACTCAGCCTTTCTCTTCTCCAAAAACGCTTTCGTCCCTTCGTTCTTGTCCTGAGTGCCGCAGATTTGGCCGAAGTTGGCTTTCTCAAGGACGCAACCAACCGGAAGAGTCATTTCGAGGCCACGGTTGAGACATTCTTTGGCCGATGCAACGGCAAGCGGTCCCTTTGAGGCTATCAGCTCGGCCATCTCAATAGCCTTGGCTTGCAACAGTTCATGAGGATAGATTTCATCGACAAGCCCGATGCGGTGCGCCTCCTGGGCATTAATAATTTCGCCGGTCAGTATCAATTGCATCGCCTTGCCGACTCCCACTAATCGGGAAAGACGCTGGGTTCCGCCGTAGCCGGGGATGACGCCGAGATTCACTTCGGGTTGACCAAACTTCGCTTTCTCCGACGCCAGTCTTATATCGCAGGCCATGGCCAGTTCGCATCCGCCGCCAAGAGCGAAACCATTAACCGCGGCAATGACTGGGCGGGGGAAGTTTTGGATGGTGCGCATGAGATACTGTCCACGCGCGGCAAGGTCTACGCCCGTGGATGCATCCAGTTCGGCAAGCTCGGCGATGTCGGCACCGGCAACGAATGCTTTGTCACCTGCGCCGGTGATAATCACGCATCCGATTGAGTTGTCAGTCCAGTGCCCACTGAAGAAGCTCTGCATCTCGGCGACGGTTTCTTTGTTGAGGGCGTTGAGCACCTTTTCGCGGTTGACGGTGACAGTTGTGATGCTCCCCTTTTTTCCAATAAGCAGATTGCGGTATTCGGCCATGATGAATTAATCCTGTTTAGAGGTTCTCTTTTGGGCCAATATATGCCCCAACAGAAGTAGTTGCAACCACCCGTCCCGTTTGACTTTGGTCAGTGATTTCGGTATATAATCAGCCCATATTTGGTGCAAATTAATCAGGAGAACTAAAGCGCTATGATAGACTTTTCATTCACCGAAAATCAGCTTGCCGTGCGCGACATGGCGCGAGAAGTGGCCTCCAAAATCGTGACGCCTTCAATCAAGGAATTCGACCGATCCCAGAAACTCAACCCCGAGCTTCTGCCGGCCATGGCCAAAGCCAACCTGCTCGGATTCTGCATTCCGGAGCAATATGGCGGACTCGGGATGGATTATATCTCCCTCGGACTGGCATCGGAAGAAATGGAATACGCCGACACTTCGGCGCGTGTTGTCCTTTCGGTTCATGTCGGCTTGTTTTGCATGTCGGTTCTTACCTGGGCCAACGAAGAGCAGAAGAAAAAGTATCTCACCCCTGCCGCCAAAGGACAAAAGATAGCGACATTCGGTCTTACCGAACCGGCCGCCGGATCGGATGCGGTTGGAATCCAGACCACCGCCGTCAAAAAAGGGGATCGCTATATTCTCAATGGCGAAAAGATGTGGATATCTCTTGCCGATGTCGCCGATTACTTCCTGATTTTTGCCTGGACTGATTTAGAGAAGAAGAAAAACCGCGATCATGCCGGACTCTCCTGCTTTATCGTGGAGCGGGCGTTCAAGGGTGTGTCGACCGCCACCATTCATGGTAAGCTTGGTGTTCGCGCCGGAAACACCGGTTCGATTGCCATGCAGGATGTTGAAGTCCCCGCTGAGAATCTTGTCTACAAAGAGGGGCAGGGATTCAAGATCGCGATGTTCTGTCTCGACCAGGGGCGCTACACCGTAGCCGCCGGATCGTGCGGACTCATCCGCGCCTGCCGTGATGCCTCGGCGCAATACTCCAAAGATCGCAAGGCGTTTGGTCAGCAGATTGGAGATCACCAGCTGGTTAAGCAGATGATTGCCAATATGGAAGCTGGCTATGAATACAGCACCTATCTGTGGATGAAAGCAGGCTGGCTGAAAAATCAGGGATTGCGTTCGACACGTGCGACATCGATGGCCAAATGGATCGCCTGCCGCGAAGCCGAAGCCGCCGCCGCCAATGCCGTGCAGGTTTTTGGCGCCTATGGTTTTTCGGATGAGTACCCCGTGGAGAGGTTCTACCGCAACTCCAAGGGTGCATCGATTTACGAAGGAACCCGCGAGATTCATACCCTCTTGCAGGCCGATTATGTCCTTGGCCTTCGCCACGACAAACAGCTCGAGCGGGATCTTCCGGTCGTTAATCAGTAATTGAAATTGAATTGAAATTGTCGAGGCGGATGAGGCTACTCATTCGCCTTTTTCTTTGCGGCTAAGTAGGGCGGGATTGTCCTCAATCCCGCCGATTGATTCCGCTCCATGTGGAAAGAAGATGGCGGCATCGAAGACAATACCACCCTACTCAGGACCAAGACTGGATTCCCGCCTTCGCGGGGATGACAGACACAAATCACTCGTCATCGTTGCCTTTTCGGCCTCACCGATATCCTCGGCCCCCAATAGGGTTCAAATGAGATTCCCGCGGCTAAGAGCTTCTCACATTTAGTACTATCCAGCCATGCCCAATAAAACCCGGATTTCCTTGTGTCGAATAGACTGTCGATGATTGAACTGACGGCCGCATGTTGTTCAGAATCGCGCAGATCAAGCAGAAACGGCTGATGATTACGAGGACTATCGGTGACTGAGATTGCTTCAAGAAATTCTTTCTGGCCGCGGACACGCCCAAATGTGCGCCCTTCGACTCTAATCATCTCACTTTCCTGATCTTCCAATGGCCTGCGCTCCAGGACTGACATACTATCCATCGAAATTCCCCATGACTTGTCATGCCTTTTTTTAGCCATCTTCTCTTCCGCTCGGGCGTCGTTCTCTGCGTTTAGCTTCGCCGACTCCCTTGCGAATTTTGCGAGATAGACAGCCACCGTGTCTTCTGAATTTGGCACCTCGAAGAAAGTATATTCTTTAAGATACCGCCTCCACAGCTTTCCATCGGCGATCTCGATTTCCATGTAGTAATATGGATCAAGCGGCCATTGTTCAGACTGCCGCAATTCATCCATCGTCTTATTGCGATTTCCAAGTGGGCCTAAGATTTTAGCTCCCGCCGGAGGCGGAGTACCGTCGGGGAGTCTGGTCATGTGCGGACGGCGAGGGGGTGGACCAAGATTGATAGGCACTTGCCAAGGATTCTCCTGCGATGCGATTTGTGTTTCGCTGGAATTAATGAAATAGAAAGCAAAGGCCCCAAACAACGGACCTCCTCCGCTATCGGAGAAAGGAACATCGGCAAAAAGTACGCCATGTATCGCCGAAGTGTCGTTCGAAGCAAATTCAACATTGAATATTAGTTCAGCCACCGACTGCCCATTCATGCCGATCACGAAGATTGAGTCTCCCGGCACAGTCGCTTTGATGTGTTCTGTGAGGTGGATTTTTACGGAGTTACATTGATGCCCTGGATAGGCCAGCAATTTCAGCGTAGCCCGGCAGGCCTGCCAATCCACGTTCAATACCTCGATTACGACAGCGTCAACCGTCGGTATCATATCCTCCGACGCCATCGCCGTAGATGTTCAGCCACAAGCAATGAGACCCGCACAGAGCGCACGACGAAT
>JBBTMW010000127.1:0-5738 GCA_038067995.1 Candidatus Zixiibacteriota bacterium | reverse complement strand
CCTTCATCGATTTCTTCGCGGATAGCTTTCAGAGTTTCACCCAGCTTGCCATGTCCGCTGAAGGGAAAGTCGTTTGAAAAATTGACGTGCGTGTTGGCCTCTTTGATATCGCTATCAATCAACTGCTTTGGCCCCGGGATCTTGTAGTACCATGGGAAATGCGTTTGGTTCGAGTGGCAGTCATAACAACTGCGCATCAAGATTGGCTTTATAGTTTGATACGAAGCATTGATGCTGGCGAATAATTCCAGTCTGGCCGCCTCTTGAGCCGAATCTGAGGGAACCTGGGCTTCAACCTCAGTACTGTCGTTTTCATCATGAGTCTTGCCGCCATGGGCAGTGAGCATTGTCGCTGTGATTGCAAGCATGACCAGACTCGTTGCAACTACGCCTTTCTTCATTTTCCATCCTCAGCTATCAAAGTATTTTAGAGAGAAAGCCATCGGCCTCTCGAATCTTGCGGCGCGCCTCATCGGGAGTGCATTCCAGTTTATACATGACAAGGGCAGTTTTGACCGAACCGTCAGCCTTTCCAAGAAGGGCGCTTGCCTCAGTGATATCAATCCCCAGCAGGTCAATAAGGATTCTCCGCGACCGGGCCGCTAATTTCTCGGATTTCGCCTGAAGGTCAACCATGAGGTTGCCGTAAGTTTTTCCAAGCAAAACCATGGCGCAGGTTGAGATCATATTGAGCGTCAACTTTTGAGCGGTGCCTGATTTCATGCGAGTCGAGCCGGTGATAGCTTCGGGACCGACCGGTAGCTCTATCAATATGTCTACCGCTGGCAAAGAGGCTGTTCCTTTATTGCAAATGATCAGAGCCGTCTTGCATCCCATTGCCATGGCGTGATTGACCGCCGACAGCGTGTAGGGTGTGCGTGCCGAGGCGGCGATGCCAACAACGAAATCCTTCGCGCTCAGTTTTCTATGCGAGAGATCGATCTTTGCCTGCTCCTCCTGATCTTCCACCCCTTCTTTCGAAAGAATAAGCGTCTCATAACCTCCTGAAATCAGGCCGATGATCTGATCGGGATCGGTCCCGAATGTCGGGGGGCATTCAGCAGAGTCCAAAACACCAAGCCTTCCCGAGGTCCCGGCGCCAACATAGATCACTCTCCGTCCGATCCGAATCGTTTCGGCGAATATCTCAGCGGCTTTGGCAATCTGGGGAATGGCTCGCGCCACCACTGCAGCGACTTTGGCATCTTCGGCATTTATTTTCTGGCAAATTTCGACCGCCGAAAGAGAGTCGATCTCGACCGTGTCGGGGTTCACCGATTCGGTGTCAAGACGCCTTAAAGTATCAATGAGCTGGCTGTAGTCGGTCATAGATATCACAGAATACGCCGTGACTCGTCGGCATTCAATAAAAATTGATGAGTAAGTGGAATGGGTGCTATGGCTGTTGTACGACGCGAATGGTGTCCAACAGCGAAACTGAAACTGCTCCGAAATGCCCGCGTAGCCTCTGCTGGCTGACATTGTCAGTGAGTTGACTGGGGAGGTCTACCGGCAGAAGAGCCGATGACAGGGCGCTGTCGGGAGAACCGACGATTCCGTAAATATACAGATTATAGAGTCCGGTGTCGGGATTCAGGCCATCCGAGCCAAGAAAAGCATCCGGAGGCACTGTCGCGGCATTCACAAATGTCTGCGAGTAACTGCACCACCCTCGGCCAGTGAAGGCGCTGTCGGCTTTAATGACCGCAACGACGTATGAGGTATAGCCCTCTCTACCGTTCCACTCTATCGTCGCGCTCTCGTTCCCCTGAATCAAACGATTGAATGGAGCCAATGATGTGATACTGATAGCATCCGGCACAAGTTGCGAAACACTTCGGGAGAAATCATCGTCGGCAAAATTGATTTGGTGAGTGCCTGGCGTAAAATGACGCGCTGTATCGGCGGCAAAAAACCACGATGAATCAACAGCAAAGAGAGTGTCATCATAAACAAGCGTATCACTCTCTACTGCTATCTCTATGCTCGCAAGAAGTGTATCGTTTCGAAGCCCGATTGCGCTTACACGGGTACTATCGAGATTGGGATCAACGACCACCACGCCCACGAGATAGTAATCATTCACGATTGTTCCGTTGCCGGTCCCCGGTGCAGAATTACATCCCAACCAAGCCGCAAGGGCGACTAACAACGTCAGGACTAACATCGGCGAGGATATCCTTGAGGAGTTGTTCATACTATTACTTATATCGTCTGAAAGGGGTCTCGGATTTATGCTTTTCTGCAACAGAATGGGATGTCGGACAACGAAGTCCTTAATAAATAATAAGTTACCGGAAAGTCCAGTACTAGCCAAGAGAGGATAACAGGACTCCTATTTAGTGAACTCATGGCCTCGTAACGCTCTATGAACTTTTTTCCCACTTTTTTTGCCGGAAAGCTGAATTTTTTAGTATATTCTTGAAACCGAAGAGCGCGTATTTCGGTTACAAGATTTGGAAAGCCCTTTAAAGTACGGTGGCGGCCGCCAGGTCGCCCCACGAGTCCCGTGTCGTTCTCCCTCCCCCGGCGCGGGACCTTTTATTTGCGGGTCATTCGTGACCAAAAAATCCCCGGCCGCAGTGGATGTAGCCGGGGATTTGTTTTTGTGGGAATGATTCTCGCGAATTGGAATTCAACTTCATGCCCTAGGGCCTGTTGAAAAAGTAGTGAAAATACAAAAACGGCAAAGTGTGTCACGGAACGTCGCATCGAGCGGAGACGAGATGCGTTGTCTTTCAGACTATTAGCGAAGTCGATGGTGGAAGAGTGTCTCCCGCCGGTGGCGGGACACGACACACGACGAAGGTCTTTTTCAACACCCCCCCTCGTCTGCCGCTTAAGGACTTTCAGCCCGCCCAGCGCCATCCCATCTCAATCGGAATCTGTCCCTTTGTGCCTGTCATCCAGTCTTTGGCGCTTGAGAATTCGTATTCCGTGGCACGCTCGACAATACGCACCTTCACTGGATTGTCATGAATGAAATCCATCTTGACCCTGAACTGCTTCTCCGACGTAATAACAAGCTCGTCATATTGCGGCTTCCATATGGATTTTACGCCCCCCGGCCGCACCGACAACTTCACCTCATGGGACATCTTCGACCAAAGCAGGTGCGATGAATCGCTTTTCAGGCTGTGCATAAACGCCGGTAGCAACTGATAGTCTTTTACTCCCACAATCAGATGGAGATGAGAAGGCATAAGGACATAGGCAAGGCAGGAGATTCGGTCGCTTTCCAATATACGCTTCAGACAATCAATCATGATTGCCGCGCATGAATCCCGGTGAAAGAGGGGTGTCCAATTACGAAGGGTCGTGGTGACAAATACGGCGGCTGGGCCTTGTATAGGGGGCTGTTTTTTGGTGACCATAGTTTACTCAATGCGATAATGGACGTACTCTTCGTAGGGAAGAACCCGAAGGGTTCCACGATTTTTCCATATCAAAACAACCTATCTTTTTTGCCGCTACGAACTCGCACCAAGATTTAGTTGCACCTCTGAATACCGATCGCGCTTAGGATAGACTTCTTGGATGAGAAATCGACCCAAAATAGGCGGATTGCCAGCTTGGCTTATCAGATAGATTTGTTTGTATGGTATGGATTCATCACTCAATTCCTTCAAAAACAGTTGTTGGTCGAGATCGAATGTCGCGTCAATGAGAATTGCGAGCTGAAGATAGTCATCAGGCTGAACTCGACATTTTTTCATTAGTAGCCGACAAAGAGCTGGTGTGTCAACTTGCGCGTTATCTCTGGGTGGAGGAAGGTGAGTGACTTGAATGGGACTCATACAAAAAGTCAACCTGTCAGGGAGCTTCTCACCTTTCATTTTGTCTCTAACAACATAAACGTCTACCTCATGTTCGTGAATTCGAACAGTACGAGAAACGATCTCTGACAGTGACGGCTTCGTGTAAGGAATTGTACTTGTATGGTCATCGGCGAGCATGAATGCTACCCCATGAATCACATTCAAAAATTGCTCGCCGGACCTCGCTAAGATCGTCCCCACCAGTAGTTCAACTGTGAGTTTATCGAGGTTATCCGTAAAAGTTGTCAGATGCGACCTGAGGAAGGTCTCAACTTCCTGAGTTGAATAATGAGATAAATCCTTATCTCGAAATCGAATGCGCTGGTCGAGTGTCATCGATCCCCCCTCTCCTAAAACTTCGCCCACCTTGGGACGCGGGGGAAGGGAAGAACGTCGCGGATATTGCCAAGACCGGTGATATACATCAGCGCCCGCTCGAAGCCGAGTCCAAAACCCGAATGAGGCATCGAGCCATATTTGCGGATATCCAGATACCACCAATAGGCGTCGAAATTGGTAATCCCCTTTTTCTTCATCCGCTCAATCAGCACATCATGACGCTCTTCACGTTGGCTTCCGCCGATGATCTCACCCACACGAGGAACAAGCACATCCATGGCGCGGACGGTTTTGCCGTCGTCGTTGAGACGCATATAGAAGGCTTTGATCTCCTCGGGATAATCATACACTATAACCGGCTTCTTGAAAATCTTCTCAGTCAGAAACCGCTCATGCTCCGACTGCATATCTATCCCCCACTTGACCGGATACTGAAACTGCTCGCCGGATTTCTCAAGGGCGCGAATTGCCTCGGTGTAAGTCACCCGCTCGAAGTGTGCCATGACTACCCCCTCAAGGGTCGATCGCACTTCCTTGTCGACCCAGGTGGAGAAAAACTCCATCTCCTCTTTGCAATTGTCGAGGGCGTAGGTGAAAAGATGCTTCACGAAGTCCTCAGCCAGATCCATGTTGTCTTCCAGCTCAGCCCAGGCCATCTCTGGCTCAATCATCCAGAACTCCGAAGCGTGACGGCTGGTGTTGGAATTTTCGGCGCGGAATGTCGGACCAAAGGTGTAGATGTCACCCATAGCAGAAGCCAGCAGTTCTCCCTCAAGCTGTCCTGATACCGTCAGGTAGGCCTCAGCCGCGAAGAAATCCTTGTCCCAATCAATAGCGCCGGTTTCTGTGCGGGGCATCCCATTGAGATCAAGGGTAGTGACATGAAACATCTCACCTGCCCCTTCGCAATCCGACGCCGAGATGATCGGAGTGTGGATGTAAGAAAATCCCCGCGACTGAAAATAGGAATGAACGGCGTAGGCCAGACGGGAGCGAAGGCGGTTGAGCGCGCCAAATGTATTGGTGCGCGGACGAAGATGAGCGATTTCGCGGAGAAACTCCATCGTGTGTCGCTTCTTCTGAAGAGGGTAGGTGGCATCGGCCTCGCCGATTAAATCAACCCGCTCGACCGCGACTTCAAATTTCTGTCCGCCTCCCTGAGAGGGTATCAGCTTCCCCTGCAGTCGTACAGCGGCGCCGGTGAGGATGCGTTCAAGCACCGGAAATGATTCTGGCTGTTGAATCACTCCCTGAAGGTTTTTCATACAGGAGCCGTCGTTCATCTCAATGAAGGCCACACCCTTGCCGGTACGAATGGTGCGCACCAGACCGAGGATAATGACATCGCTGTTTGCCGGCACGGCTTCGTCGATGACAATTCGGGATATCTTCGTTCTTGTTCTGTAATCCATCTCTTGTTTCTCCACAACGGGGGGCAGATTCTGCATCAATTTTGTTCTGAGAGACTAATAAACTGAATTTAAGGGCGTCTATCAAGAGATAGCTACTGACCTCAGAAGTCCGGAAGTCCGGAATTCCGGGATTTCAGATGCAACAACAACTGCCCAATACGCGTATAAG
>JBBTMW010000126.1:0-13107 GCA_038067995.1 Candidatus Zixiibacteriota bacterium | reverse complement strand
GGAAAGTATGGACAGCGGTCGCTACAACGCCCGCATTGAAGACATTGCGTCCGACGGCATCTACATCAGTGAGCCGGAATTTATCAGCGGAACCATACGACTTCGCGAGGGAGCCACCGCAACGATTTTTATCACCCGCGATGACGCCTCCTACAAATTTGAAGCAGTTGTTCATCACACAACGCGCGGTCGTCTTCAGGTTGTTGCGCTGGCAATTCCGAAAGAAATACACCGCGTTCAGCGTCGGCAATATGTCCGCATCGAATGTAACGAGCGTGTGTCGGTCATGCGGCTCGACGGCCCGCTCCCTGAGAATGGCAATACCGCCCGCCCGTGGCGCGACACTTTTGCCGTCAATATGAGCGGCGGCGGCGTCTGCATCCGGACAAACGAGCTATGGCACAGCGGTGAACGATTTGTTCTTCGCATGCCCTTTTTCAAAACCATCGGCGTGAGCGACACCCTTGTAGCAATCTGCTGTCGATGCTTTGAAAGAGCCAGCCACTATTATGCCGGAGCCGAGTTCGTCCGGCGAAGCGATTTGCCCCGACATTTCTCTGAAGCCGAGCGCAATCTTTTGCCTGAAGGGCATGACCGGTTTGATCACCACGATCAGAATCGCCTCGTCAACTATGTTTTTCAACAGCAGATTGAATTGCGAAAGAAAGGTTTGTTGTGAGCGACTCCGCCACCACTATGAAAGAAAGCGATGTCGCCATCGATCTTTCACTCTTCGATTTCTCATCACTTGTCGGGCGGGAAGTAATCCTGTTTTCCGAACAATTTCAAGGGAAGCCCCTCACCACGCGGGTCACCTTTACCTCCAATGGTTCTCTCACTATCGACAAGAGCGGAAGCAATGGGGCGATAGATGCCCTTGTCCACAACCAACCGATCGTCCTGCAAGTGGAATACAAGGGACAACAAATAGCCGTGCACGCCCAGCTTAAACGCGGTTCCGGCGGCAAGTGCACCGTTGTCCTCGGCGAAAAAGTGACACCGATTTCACGCCGGCGCTTTTTCCGCGCCCCGGTTCAGGTTTCCGTGAAGCTTGCCGTTCTTCCTGCCAGCGCCTTTGACGTTCAAAAGCTTTCCAAATTGCGGTGGCTCGAAACCCAGTCACTCAATTTCTCTGCCGGCGGCATTATGATCCAGCTCCATTCGAGTCTTGATTCTCGGACCTGTTTGATTCTGAACCTCGTTCCACCCGGGATGGCATTCCCCGCTCTCGTTCTGGCACGGGTGCGACACTGTTATTCTATCGAGGGCAATCTCTTTCACCTCGGCATTGAGTTTCTCACCAAAGAAGCCATGCTGAGTTCATTGCCTGCCACGACACTCCGCAATCTGCCCACAGCGGTTCATGAATACAACGCCTCGTCGCGGATCCGGTTGGATCGCGTCGTTGGCGAACTGCTACGAACAAAACAATCCATATGAATACTCTGAGGATGCAATGAAAACATCAACCCGAACACGATTTGTTTCCGACGTTGAATCGCGGAGTGAGGGCTTTACCGCCTCCTCTCCATTCAAAGTCCAAAACGACAACCAACGACGGTTTGTTCGTCTTGAAATCTCGGTCCCCATGTCGCTCAACAAAATCAAAGAATACGGCGGCTCCTTTTGGCCGCAGGGAAACAGCTACACTATAAACGGCACGATTCTCAATCTCTCGGCCGGAGGGGTGCTGGTGGAACTGGACGAGGTTCTCAACGAAGGAGATATCGTCTCCATGAGGTTCACTATTCAGAACGAAGAAACCCTTGATAATGTCATCGGGGTCGTGAAACGCTCCGAACAGCTCGAGGAGCCAACCTCGCTGACCGGCATTGAGTTCATCAGTAAGGAAAGGTTATCAGACCTCCTGTCATCTGGTGAGCTGAAGTCGCTTCCAAACAACCTGTTCGATTTCCAACAATCCGTCGAGCGAGTCCTCAACAAGTATATCCGGCGCGAATCATTGACAAGAAACGAACGGGAATAGTATGCGACGAACGAGCATCATAGGATTGATTGCCGCCTGCCTCATCATGACAGGCGCCGAGGCTCAACAAAATAGCTTTCCATCCAACGGACTCGCCTCCAATGGTGGCGGCACGATCATTGTACAGGTGAGCATTCCCCCGTCTCCCTATCACACCTCGGCCATGAAGGATAAACTCCTCGTCCATCTGTCACGAAAGGCCAATGGAACGACTATTCGCATGGAGGAGGGAATCTCTGCGTCCACCCTTTATAGCGTGGACAGCCTGTTGGCGTCAGCCGAAAAGAGCGGCGCCCGCTACGTCGTATCCTTTGCCGTCGAGAGTGAAAAGCTCGAACGACGCAAGACTTTCAACTTTCCTCTGTTTTTCCACAAGTATCAAACGATTGGTGTAATCGAAGGGGAACTTCGCATTCTCGATGTCAAACGACGGAAACTGATCGTGGCCGAGCCATTTCGTTCTGAGCTGAATGGCCCCCGGATTTTTCAGGGGTCTATTGAAGATGACATCAACGACCCCGATCTCCATATCGACGCCGCCGCCAAAAGCAAATTTTTCGCCAAACTCGAAGACCAGGCGGTAGCTCAGCTTGCCACAACCATTCAGCGTTACGCCAGAGGAAAATAAGGAATGACCGCCGCCCGGAGCACAAAGCCATCAATCGCGTCAGAAGAGCAACCGCTCTCGACCGGCGCACGAACACGTCATATCAACGCCCTGGGTGAGATCGCCGAACTGTGCCTGCACGAACCGCCGTCATCAAAAATGTATGCTTCTCTTCTGCGGCTGGTGAAAGAGATCATTCCCTGCGACGCCGCCAGCCTTTTTCTATTCAACAGCCGTACTAACGAGTTGGAAGAAACAGCCTCGGTTGGCGGGACCGTCCATCCTCTCGATTTTCTTGAATTATCCATAGGTAAAGGACTAACAAGCTGGACCGCCACCAATTTGAAACCAGTAGTTCTTCTTGATCGATCCGGTTCTCGTCACTTTGATCCCGTCCACGATTTCGCATCGTTCATTTCCGTTCCAATATTTGATGGCGCCACGCCCTTTGGCGTTCTGAATCTTGGCGCCCGCACCGGCAATGGCCTTGCTCAGGATGACGTCGTCACCGCTCAGGCCGTGGCCAGAAATCTCCTGCTGGGCATCGAGCGCCAGCGCCTTGCCAAGAGTGTAGATACCCTTGAGAAACAAATGGCCGCTCTCAAATCACACATTGAGACGATGAAACGCTCCGATGAGATATCCGGCAATGTCGGAGAGTTCGTCCACCAGCTCACGTCAGCACATAACGAAATCAACAATGCCCTCGAAGTAATCGTTGGCAATATTGAGTGTCTGGTTCTTGAAAAAGTAGCGGGGAATCAGAAAACTCTTTCCCGATTGAAGCGCTCCGAGCAGGCCGCCATACGAATCAGCCATGCCAATCAAGTGCTGTTGACCCTCGAGCAATATCTCGGGTCAATCGGCAAACCCAGTCACCGCGATGACTAACGATACTTCAGATACCGGCGCCGTACACCTTCAATCGTCATCGCGGACAACCGCATCCGCGGCGATTCACGAGCAAGACGAACTGCATGTCCTTCTCGACGTCACGTCGGCGCTTTCCTCCTCGTCAGATCTTAACCGAATTTTGAGCGTGATACTCACCGGCGCCACGGCGTCGCAGGGGCTGGGTTTCAACCGGACCTTTCTCTTTCTCTATTCCGATAACACCCATGAACTTCGCGGATATGCCGCGGTGGGGCCGACCTCAGCCGAAGAAGCCGGAAAGATATGGAGTAATCTCGATTCTCTTCGATTGTCCCTTGCGGAGCTACTTGATTCCCCTGAACCCGATCACTATTTGCACTACAACGACCTCGCCCTGCGCATCCGGGACATGCGAATTGACTTGAATCCCTCTTCAGCGATCCGACGGGCATGTGATCAGGGAACGGCTGTCAATTTCGAACAATGTGAAATTGTCGATTCAGTTACCCGCCATCTTGCCGACATTCTCGGAACTCAGAGATTTGCTATTGCTCCTATGTTATCGAAGGAACGGCTCACGGGTTTGCTCGTGGCCGATAATCTCATAACCAACAACGCTATTTCAGAACGCGCCTCTCGCCTTCTGCATATTCTTGCAAATCACGCGGCCGTAGCGATCGAACGCGCCCGTCTGTACGACGAACAACTCGCTCGCGCCGAAGAGCTGGAGCTCAACAACACCCTTTTGGCCGAATCACAAGACCAAATTATCCGCATCGAAAAAATGTCCATTATGGGGCAGTTGATTTCATCGCTCGTTCATGAACTGCGCAACCCCCTCACCATTGTAGGCGGCTTCGCAAATCTCATGCTTCATTCTTCGGTCAGTGACGAACAGAAAGAATATCTCGGAATCATTGCAGGTGAAACCCGTCGAACCGAAACTGTCCTGGATCAGATTCTTGAATTTTGTCAGTCGTCACAGTCGGATGGCGTCAATTGCAATATCTCCGAGGTGCTCTCTGACACGGTGTTATCTTTGCAACACAAACTGCGCGATGCCCAAGTACAGGTGACCTCTGGCTCCGCCGTCGATATCCTGCCATTTCGAGCGGGGAAATCGCAACTGATTTATGCCCTGTATCATATTTGCAGGCTGATCATTGATGAAGCCATGAACTCCGGCAAACTGGAGCTTCACGCCGATAGATTTGCAAATGATGCGGTCGTCTCCATTCGGCTCACCCCCGGCTCTTCCGACGACGCTGACACCGTCGC
This sequence comes from Candidatus Zixiibacteriota bacterium, assembly GCA_038067995.1. GTDB lineage: Bacteria > Zixibacteria > MSB-5A5 > GN15 > FEB-12 > JBBTMW01. The sequence continues at coordinate 8,362 of JBBTMW010000126.1, read as the reverse complement.
TCGAATGCTACGTCAACTTTTCGGCAACGGCAATTCCACCCTTCGCCTTCCCATGCTCGTCGCCCTTGAGACTATTCGATTTTACAAAGGAGAATACCGACTCGTTGCCGGAAAATCGACCTTACCGATTGTGCAGATTATTCTTCCCCTTGATATCACCGGCCCTGCGGAGGCAACCCATGGATAAACGTGTTCTCGTCATCGATGACGATGTCCGTCTGGGAATCCTTTATAGCAGGGTGTTGGCGGAAATCGGATATACCGTTGACGCCGTCGTCAGCGATAAGGATGCACTGAGCCGCGCTGCCACCGGAAAGTACCCGGTCGCCATACTCGACATTGAAATGCCGGGGATGTCGGGATTGGAGCTTATTCACGAACTCAAGCGGGTGGCGCCGGATATGAAAGTCGTGCTCAATTCGGCCTACAGCTATTTCAAATCAGATTTTCAATCTTGGTTGGCCGACGCCTATGTTGTCAAATCGTCAGACCTTGAGCCTCTTAAAGACACAATAGTCAGGCTGGTCGAATCGTGAAAGCTAATCCGGTTCGTAATCCGGATTTGGCCCGGGAAGTCGAGGAGCTGAACGAGCAGGTGCGTCTGCTGGCAATCAACCTCGCGGCGTTTTTGGCCCGAGAAAAGGACACAAAGAACCGATTTGCGACGATGGAACCGGATTTTCATCGGCTAGTGTCAGGTCTGGTGTCCCTTGTGAGTGACGCCTCCCGAGTCATTGAGGCCTCTCACCACGCCCCAGTAGCAAGTCCGCAGGCTGGCGCCGAAGCCAGCAGATCAATGGAACAGCAGTTGAGCGCCCTGAGAACCCTTTGTCGTGATATTCAGCGGCGGCTTGACGGTGGGAAATCCTTTCCCAGTCAGTGAGTCCCCCGTACAGGAAATGTCCCCTAATGACGATAGAAGAATAAGGGTATCCGGCTGGCGGATTGATTGCTACGGAGCCTCCGAACATTTAGAGAAATGCTGGTGAAACGATGTCACAGGAACAGATAGCCAAACTTATCCAGGCTTCATCCGAACGGGGAAAACCATTCTCCGTACTTATAGTGGATGATGAACAATGGGTGCGTGATGTTTTTCGTGATTTCTGCGAAACAGCCAATGTCTTCGATGTCGAATTGGCCGAATCCGGAGCAGAAGCGATTGACAAGATTCGCGAAAAACAATACGACCTTGTCACTCTCGATATCATAATGCCGGAAATGTCGGGGCTTGAGACGCTTACACGAATGAAACGAATCGCTCCGCAACTTCCGGTGGTGGTGATTACAGGCAATGCCACCGACAAGCTTGTCAACGAGGCCGGCGTCCTTGGCGCCTGTCGCGTGATGTATAAGCCCGTGCGCCTTGAGACATTTCTGAGTGAGGTAACCAGCGCGCTGTTGAAGCGTTAACTTTGCCGGGGGCTTCTCGGTGTACTGCAAAAACGGGGACCGAATCGACCAATGAAGAACACAGTATCCATCCTCATCGTTGACGACGAAGCGATGATGCGTTCGCTTCTCGAAAAGATACTTGCTCGCGAGGGATATCGCGTCTTCTCAGCGGATAACGGCGCTTCGGCGCTTGAGGTATTGTCACGCGAGAAAATCGACATCGTTCTTTCGGACATGAAAATGCCCAAAATGAATGGCTTTGAATTGCTCAAGAAAATCAGAGATGAGTACAAGGATCTCGGTGTAATCATCATGACGGCATACGGAGACACATACACCGTCAAAGATGCCCTTCTTCTTGGGGCCGACGAATACGTCACCAAACCGTTCAAGAGCTACGAAATCACTCTGGTAGTCGAACGAGCCTACTGGCGAATTCTTTCCAGCCGAAATCAGTCGTCTGAAGTTACGGCGGAAAAGGATTAACATGGCCGAAGCCGTTGCTACTGCACGTAAAAGAGTCAAGGTCGTTGTTCCGAGGGACTTCTCGTCTGCCTCCATAACTCTGTTCAAGCCGCTGGCAGGTGAATCGATTCCAACCATAGAGGAAATTATCTCGGAGCTTGAAAAGGCCGAGGTGGTCTACGGCATCGACAAAAACGAAATTGCTCGTGCTATAACCGATCGTAGCTGGGATGTCACCATCAAAGCCGCTCAGGCTGTGGCGCCGCAAAAAGGCAAAGACGCGTCTTTTGAGTATTGCTTTGAAACAAGCGCACAACATCATCCCGAACAGGATGCCGACGGACGAATCGATTACCGAAATCTCGGATTCATTCAAAATGTCAGCGAGGGAGACAATCTCGCCAAAAAAATACCAGCCACCGATGGCACTCCCGGTATCGGCGTCAACGGCAAAGAAATTGCCGCGGTAAAGGGACGCGATTTTCCATTTAAGACCGGGACTAACACAAAACTTTCTGAAGACGGACTGTCTCTTATCGCTACTTCATCGGGCGCTATTGTCTACAAAGGCGGAACTGTCTCCGTCTCTGATGTCGTCAGCATCGATAAGGACGTTGATTTTAACACTGGCAACATTGAAACCACCGGATCGGTGAAGATTCGCGGAGATGTAAAAACCGGCTTTACCGTAAAAGCAGGCGGCAACATCGAAATCGGCGGAAATGTCGAAGATGCAAAAATCATAGCCGAAGGTAATATTCTCGTCAAGGGTGGATTCTTCGGCAATGGCGAAGGCGAAATCCACGCCGGAAACGATATCACCATCAAGTTTGCCGAGGGTCAGCGGATGACTGCCGGCAATGATGTCATCGTTGGCGGCGAGCTTGTGAACTGCAAAGTCACCGCCAAAAATAAGATAGCCGTCAAGGGGCAAAAGGGGAAAATACTCGGTGGTGAAGTCTATGCTGGCAAAGAGGTGCGCGTTCCGGTCGCTGGCTCCGATGCCGGCACCGCCACAGTCCTTACTGTTGCTTTTGATGCCAGTCTTATAAAGGAGCTTCATAAAACCACTGCCGAAGTCCATCGTCTTGAGGCCGACAGCCTGCGGGTGAAGGAAAGCCTTTATGTTCTCTACAAACTCCAGTTAAGCGGCAAACTTCCGGAAGCCAAAGTTGCGGCGCTGAAACAACTTGAGGACTTTCAGAAAGGAGTTCCCGCCGAACTTGAGGCTCTACTCAAGCGAAAGACGGAAATTCTTGAAAAGCTCGCCGAGTATCGCGATGCCCGAATTATTATTGAGGAGCGATTGTATCCCGGAGTTGTGGCTCAGTTTGGAATTGTGAAAAGGGAGTTCACCGACGAACTCACCTGTGTCAAGTTACTCCTTGATGGCAATCAGGTTACCGTGTCTGAATACAAACGTGACCGCGACTAATCTCGACTTCGCTGGCTAACCGTCGCAGGATATATAGGCCCCTCGCGGCATAGTTAACGGTCTTGTTTTTATCTATACAATCTATATACATCATTCGGATATCTGGTGACGTCCCCGCTCGGGGAACTACTCTGAGTAGTCTGTCCTTTCCTCCAAACCGCTCCAATTTCTTTGGTCTTGACACTTGTAAATCTTAGGATATCTTAATAATACTACCTGAGCGAGGCCAAGAGCCTTGGACTGACATTTTTTATCTGCATCATCGCACCCAGGCGGAAAAGTTATATGACTTTTTCATTGGGAATAGTGCCACCTCTTTTTCAAGGGGTGAGATACGCCCTATTTTTAAACCGGCAGATTAACTTCAACTATGAATTACTACCTTATATCAGTTCTGGGAGGAGCTATGCGCATCGCTATTACTCTAATTCTCTGTTTGCTGACGGCCGCTAGTTTGTTTTCTCAAAGCATGACCGTTGGCAACGTCTCGCCGGTCATTTCGCCCGGAATCATTCCAACCGGCCAGATTATAGTAATCGACGTCAGATTTAATAACAATACGGCAGCATTCATCAAGGGTGCGACCAATGGATTCCGAATATATTCCCTTTCTGGCGCGACGTGGGCGCATACACTGCCATCTATCATTGATCCCGAAATAACGATGAAGTTCGACGGGGGTTTCTTTATCAATGAATACAGTCTCAATGGCATTAACGACGACACGGTGGGGTTTGGGGGGTTCTCCCTAAATCAGCCCGGACTTGCTCCAGGCTACAACCAACTTGCCTATCGAATTGAGATCGGGCCGATTGCGCATTCATTTGATGGGGACACTATTTGTATCGACTCCACTTGGTATGGGTTGATAATAGGCGACAACGATTGGGTGTGGACTGACGGCGACACCTCCATCTATCCATCATGGGATGGACCCTTTTGCTTTTCTATCCAAACTTCCGATGCCGATGGAGACGGGGTGAAAGACCCGGTCGACAATTGCATATCCGTTGCCAACCCTTCGCAATCTGATGGCGATGGTGACGGTATTGGTGATGTCTGCGACATTTGTACCGATACAGACGGCGATGGTTTTGGCGATCCTGGCTATGCGGCGAATACTTGCCCCGTGGACAACTGCCCCTCTGTGGCTAACCCCTCTCAAACAGATATTGACTTCGATGGCATGGGTGACGCGTGCGATCCGGATGCCGATGGCGATGGTGTCCTCAACGTCGCAGACAATTGCCCCTACAAAGCTAATCCTCTACAGGAAGACGATGACGGCGATGGTATCGGGGATATCTGCGATCCAGGGGTCACAGTAGGAAACGTTTCTCCGGTTATTTCACCCGGAGTGGTCCCCACCGGCCAAATCATCGTCATTGATATCAGAGTGACGAACAACACGAGCTCATTTATTAAGGGGGGCACGAACGGTTTTCGTATTTACTCCCCTTCCGGAGCAACGTGGGGATTGACGCTCCCCCTGTCAATTGAACCGACGATACCAGCCCAATTCGATGGCGGATTTATTATTAGCGAGTTTAGCACTGACGGCGTGAATGACGATACTGTCGGATTCGGAGGGTTTTCCCTGGTTCAGCCGGGCATCGCTCCAGGCTACAATCAACTTGCTTACCGCATTGAGATTGGTCCCATTTCGCATTCATTCGACGGTGGTACCGTTTGCATAGATTCAGCGTGGTATCAGACTGACAATCTCTGGGTCTGGTCAGACGGCGACACAGCCATCTATCCATCATGGGATGGCCCCTTCTGCTATTCCATTCAAACTCCCGATGCTGACGGGGATGGGCTGAAAGATCCGGTCGACAATTGCCCTTCGACGGCCAATCCGTTACAGGAGGACGATGATCTCGACGGTATAGGCGACGTTTGTGACCCTGATCCTCTCGCATTTCAGCCAGAACCGCCTTCGCAGACGGCTGACATTTATCAATCACAGACAGGTGACCTTGACCGAGATCTAAACATGGATCTTGTCTGGAGTGGGAACACCACTCCCGGCCTTTTCGTTGCCTGGGGTATTGCCAACGGAGGGTTTGAGAGCGCTGTAAATATTCTGTCGGTCACCGGAGCAGGGGTAAGCCTTGATTTCATTAACGAGGACAACTTGTTGGATATTGCCGCGGCCACTGCTGACAGCGTCTATGTAATAATTAATATAGGCAATCGCAATTTTACCGTTCAGCCGTATCCATTGTTTCCGGGTCAGCCGAGGTTGGCTACCGGTCAAAAACGAGGACAAACCTCACCTGTTCCATCGGTTACCACCGGTTACTTCAATAACGACGAATTTCTCGATATCGCTGTGTCGCCCAATCTGCTGTTTGCGGGTACTGGCTCAGACGTTATCACGCCTCTTCCGCCACAACCAGTTTTGTTCGAAGCCACTGCCGTCTCTGATGTAAACGGCGATGGAATCGATGATTTGAGCGGAATCGCAGGAGATTCAATCAAACTCATGGTGAATGACGGATCAGCATCCTATTCGCAGTCGGAAGCGCTCTATTTAGGATCGGTATCTTCAACTGCTCCAAAGCGCATTCTATCGGGCGACTTTAATGCCGACGGCAATTGGGATGCCGCTTCTCTTATCACATATGCAGATTCTGGTTTCAGTTCCGTCATGGTCGCCTACGGCAACGGCGCCGGAGAGATTCAGGACACAGATCGCTTCGTCATAGGTGGCATTGCCTATTCGCTCGACAACGCTGATCCCAATAAAGATGGCTTTGTCGATTTAATTGTGACGAACGGCACAACAACCCAATTGGAAATTTTCACTGGTTCCGCAACCGGATTCCAGGGACCATTCGTGGTAGATGTATCCACCGCAACCAATGTCACTCTTGTGAGCGCGGCCATCGATCAGGACAGGGATGGCAACACCGACTTCGTCACTGGTTCGTCCGGTGGTGGAGAAGTCGTGGTTGTGAGTAACTCAAGTAGCAATGAAGTTGTACTCAAGGACGAGATGTATGTCACTGCTTTTGATAATGGCACTTTGAAAGTAGAAAACCCCAATAATCTTATTATTTCCCGCACCGTTCGAACGGTGTCCGGATCGGATTACTTCAGATTTGATGTTAATGGAAATGGTAGCGTTGACGAACAGTCTGTTGATTACACTGTTATTTATGGCGATTACCGCATTGTGGCGAAACCGGGAGCCAGCAATCCCAACGGAAAACTCTCAATTGCAGTAGGAATAGATGGTTCACAACTTCGAATGCTTGCTACCGAATACAGCGTTGGTTCAAAGGATGGAAGTGACTCAAAGGCTGGCGACTCGCTGGTACTCTATTTTCCGATGGAAGACAGTGCCAATCCGACTATTCTCCCAGTGGTGGGACTCCCAACAAGTCAATACCGCCCGACTTTCAAGTGGAATAAGCGGGCGACGCCAACAGCTACAAAATTTGATTTTCAACTGGACGACAAATGGACTTTTGCGACGCCGCTCATTAACGCTACAAACCTTTCCGGAGCGCTTTTTACACCTCCCACTCCATTGCTAAAGGATTCTATCTACTATTGGCGTTATCGTGAGATGGTCGATGGACGATGGAGCGAATATTCGAATCCAATGTCGGTCTATATCGACCCGTGTTGCATTGCGCTTCGGGGAAATGCCAACGGTGATATCCTGGACAAAGCAAATGTTGTCGACCTCACCTACCTTGTGCAGTATCTCTTTCAGGGTGGTCCACCACCCCCGTGTAAAGAGGAAGCGGATATCAATGGCAACGGATCCACAAATGTGGTCGATATCACCTATCTGGTGGCATATCTCTTTCAGGGAGGCCCGCCTCCGGCGCAGTGCATGTGACCCGACGGCGGTTAGGCTGTAATGGCTGTTAGGCGTCCATTTTGGGACCAACCGGAGAGATTTCGCCTCCCTCTTGCCTCTTGGCCGAGACATGGTATATTGTGGCGAACAAGTTATTGCCCTACGGAGAGATGGCCGAGAGGCTGAAGGCGGCGGTTTGCTAAACCGTTATACACTGTAAAGGTGTATCCAGGGTTCGAATCCCTGTCTCTCCGCCATTAAAAATCACCTGGTTCTGCACTCTCCTGTGAAGGCAGGAAGCGATATCCCACCCCTCTGATCGTCTCAAAGTATTTTGGTAGTTTCGGATTATCCTCAAAGATTTTACGAAGCTTCATGATGAAATTGTCTATGGTGCGATTGGTGGGGTAGATATGATACCCCCAGACAGCATCCAGCAGTTGGTCGCGACTGACAACCTGTCCTTTGCGTTCGACGAAGTACTTGATGACCATACATTCCTTCCGCGTCAGGACGAAACTCCCCTGTGGGCCGGTTGCCTCGAATGTTCGAAAATCAATCCGGCGTTCATCCCACTCGAAAGTGCCAGACAGACTGTCGTCGGCTGAAAGCCATGCCTGTCGGCGAAAGACGCCCTGCATCCGCGCCAGTAACTCCTGCATATCGAATGGCTTGGTGATATAGTCGTCACCCCCTGCCAACAGTCCCTCGACTTTTTCCTCGGTCTCATGACGGGCCGTCAGAAAGAGGACTGGCAGGGTGGCTCCACGAGATCTCAATTCCCTGCAGATAGTAAGTCCGTCCATGCCGGGAAGCATGATATCGAGAAGGACAATATCGAAGTTTCCCTTCGAAAATGTATCCAATGCGACCGAACCATCGGCAACATGAACGACCTGATACCCCTCGGCTTCGAGGTTGAGGGTCAAACCTTCGGCAAGATTGTGATCGTCTTCAACGAGAAGTACTGTTTTCATTGATGATCGCCGTTTTTAAGGTCAAGATGAATCTGGCGCCTTTGTCGATCCCATCGGATTCGGCCGTTACCGTGCCGCCGTGTGCTCTTATGATCTCCCGGCAGAGATACAGTCCGAGTCCGGTGCCTGAGGATCGCCTTGTCATTTCATTTCCCACCCGATAAAAGCGTTCAAAGAGACGAGGAATGTCTTTCGTGTCGATACCGACACCGTTGTCTGATATTGTGATGGTTGCCCGGCCATTCGACGAACTCAGCGAAACCGCGATCTGAA
>JBBTMW010000125.1:0-10488 GCA_038067995.1 Candidatus Zixiibacteriota bacterium | reverse complement strand
CTGCAATGGCGTGTGAGTGAGTTCTCTGCAGAGTAAGTGTGACCGGTGAAGCTATGCAGAGGCCCCAGCGAGTCTCCCCGCCGGGGCTTCTCTACGATGGCCTCACAAGCCGCCGTTACTCGCGCCCAATAACATCCATAACCCGGAATTCGCAAAGGGCAATGCCGTGAAGCCACGTGACACACCCGTGAACCGCATGATTCATGAGGCGAAGTCCCATAGGTGCAGTATTTGATGCACGGGCGCGCTGCCTCCTACTCGGTAGCCCACCGCTTCGCGGTGGGAATTGATATACACGCTAAGAGTCCCACCGAACAGCGGCGTGGTACCAATTCGTGCAAGATATCATAGGGAAGGGGCAGACGAGACGTCTGCCGCCCACAAACAATGTGTTTCGGAACGTCGCATCGAGCGGAGTCGAGATGCGTTGCCTTTCAACCAATTAGCGAAGTTCTTAGAGTAAGAGTGTCTCCCGCCTCTGGCGGGACACGACACACAACGAAAGGTTTTTTCAACAGTCCTAAAAGGTGGGGCACCTGAGATGGATAGCAATCCTCACGCCGACAAGCGCGCATCCTGCGCCGAGCGGCGGAATTCGGCCACAATCTGCTCAACGTCGTCGGCGATATTGACCTGCTCCACCCTGAGGCGAAGTTCTTTGGCGCCGTCAAAGCCGGAAGCATAGGCGCGCAGGTGTTTGCGAAGATTGACGAAGTTTTTCCGCCCGCGAAACATGTCATCATACAGCCGGGCGTGCTCAAGCATGGCGGATAGTTTTTCATCGACCGTTACATCTTCGTAAGTCCGGCTGGTATCGAACAACCACGGGTTGCCGAACATAGCGCGTCCGAGCATGATGCCATCCAGTTGGTATTCAGCAGCCAAAGCGCGGGCATGTTGAATGTCTCTCACATCGCCATTGCCGAGAATGAGAATATCAGTCTTGCGTACCATTGCCACCGCTTTATCCATCACCTCCCAATGCGCCGCCACCGCCGACATCTCTTTGGCGGTGCGAAGATGGAGGGTAATGGCGGCAGGCGCCGCCTCTATCACATGGCCGAGCCAGTCTTCGAGGGTGATTTTGTCATAGCCAATACGAGTTTTGACTGAAACCGGCAGATCGCCCGCTCCTTCTTTGCAGGCGGCGATGATTTCTTTGGCAAGTTGCGGCTTCTTAATCAGTGCGGCGCAGGAACCGGCCTTGACGATGGTTTTGACCGGACAACCCATATTGATATCGATGCCATCAAATCCGAGGTCTCTCAACAGACGGGCGGCCTCAAGGTATTTTTCCGGGTTGGCGCCAAAAACCTGAGCAACAATAGGACGCTCCGATTCGTCATACTGCAGTTGCTTCATGAGGGCATCACGACCACGGGAACAGAGGCCATCACAGGATGTGAACTCGGTGAACATCACATCCGGCTTGCCATGCCTGGCCATCATCAGCCGATAGGCGGCGTCGGTGACATCAAGCATGGGAGCTTGAACCATGACAGGACGCGCAAGGCGGCTCCAGAATCCGTGACGTGTCGAAAGAGATTTCATACTGCAAATGTAACTAATTGCCGCACAAAGAGCAAAGATGATGGACGGTCGAAAAATGTCGCCGTCAATTGACGGCGGTTGACGGCCTCAAATGACTCAATCACTGCATTGGCTGGTTGGAATGGTAAATCGATGACGATATTCGCCAGCGTATGAGTATGCCTATTCGCGACATTGAGGCTTGGAAAATCGAACCTGCGTTGTATAATTACGGTATGCACAACAGCTCTCAGGCCGAAGCATTGACCACTACTATCCTTTCCCGGACATGGGTCAAGCTCATCATCATTTTCGGGCTGTGGACTCTTTTCGCCGCCCTCGTTGCTGTCTTGGCCCATATGCGACTTGTGTCGCTGGGAAAAGAATCAAGTTTTGCCAAATGGTTTCTCGATGCCGGTATTGAATGGAACACTTGGGGAATATTTACTTTGCCGATTGTGTGGCTGGCGCGGAAATTCCCGATCGATAGAAAGACCTGGCTAAAATATGGGTTGATTCACCTGTTCGTTTGTTCCTGTCTGATTTTCCTGCACACTTTCGTAAAAATAGGCGGATCGCTTTTAGTCTTCAACGAGTGGAAGGATTTCCCGTTCTATATGGATCAAGTTTACGCCTATGCCGCATGGATGGGGCCGTGGGAAATACTCATCTACGGTTGCATCGTCGGCGGATCTATTGCTATCGATTATCAGAAACAATTGCGAGATCGGGAACTTCACGCTTCACGCCTTGAGGCGCAAGTCACCCGCGCCCGCCTCGAGAATCTCCAGCAACAACTCCAGCCGCATTTTATATTCAATACCCTGAATTCAATTTCGGTGCTGGTTCAAAAGGGGGACCAGCAGGCGGCGACAAGAATGCTGTCGAACCTGAGTGACCTTCTGCGATATGTGTTGAGCCGGGACCAGGCTCGTGAAGTTGCGCTCACTGATGAACTCGAATTTGTCAGACGATACGTCGAGATTGAGCAAACCCGCCATGGTGAACGTCTACAGGTAGAGATACATGTCGACCCCGATACTCTTCGCGCCCGCGTCCCGGGGTTTATTCTTCAGTTGCTGGTCGAGAACGCCATCCGACACGGTGTTTCGAAAAAAGCCGGACTTGGTAAAGTTGATGTTCGGGTGGCACGTGAGAATGGACACTTGAGTATGGTCGTAGCCGACAATGGTGTCGGCCTCCCTCCGGAAGGCGCTACAAGACTTCGCGAAGGAGTCGGGATCTCGAATGCTCGCCGCCGACTTGAGCTGTTATACGGCGACGGATTCGTGTTCGACCTGCGAAATGGAGAGTCGGGCGGAGCGGTAGCGCGAATGGAAATTCCTTTTGCCGAGAACAATTAGGCTGATATTATTAACCGGGATATAATGACAAACAAGCAGATACGTACGCTCGTCGTTGACGATGAACCTTTGGCTCGCGAGGGGCTGAAGATCCAGATAGCCAATGACCCCGACATTCTTCTCATTGGAGAAGCCGATAACGGACAGGACGCAATCATTGCCATTCGAAAACTAAAACCCGATCTCGTCTTTCTCGATGTGCAGATGCCGGAAATGGATGGATTCGCGGTTCTTAGATCCTTGACACCCGAAGACCTTCCCGTCATTGTCTTCGTCACCGCGTATGATCAATACGCCGTCAAGGCTTTCGACGCACATGCTCTCGACTATCTGTTGAAGCCAATCGACCCGGAACGGTTTTCATCAATGGTGGGACGGGTCAAGGAACATTTTGCCAATCGTGACCTCACGGATTTTTCGAAACGCCTGATGGCGATGATGGGCACCGCCTCCCTCTCGCTCGACCAGGGAGAAGGCCGTGAAGCCTATCTTCGACGATTCGCCATCAAAACCAATGACAGAATTTATTTTGTGCAGACCGATGATATCGACTGGATAGAGGCCGCCGACTACTATGTCATCCTTCATACCGGCAAGAAGACGCATCTTATCCGGGAGACCCTCACCGCCCTTGAAGCAAAACTCGACCCGCGGGTTTTTATGCGCATCCACCGTTCAACGATCGTGAATATTTTGCGAATCAAGGAACTGAAACAGCATTATCAAGGGGAATACGTGGTCATCCTCAATGATGCCACCAATCTCAGGTTGAGTCGCAGTTACCGCGACAGCCTTTCCCTCCTTCTCGAAGGTAAGGTCTGATCCTCCTCTCCCTCTCTTTTGTGCGGTTCACCGCACGAATCAACTGATTACCTGCAATTCGCTAACGCCGATTTCTTATCTCTCCTTAATTGATGGCATAATTCACGTACCTCCTCCGGCTCCAGGCCCCGACAGTCTGGTACCAGTCAGGGCCGCTCTTCTATAGCACGGCAAAAGAATGTACGACCGGCCAAGGGGAGTAAGCGAGGTGGGATGTGCCAGTAAATATTCAAATCGGAGAAGCTCGTATGAAAACAGTGAAACTCACTCTTCTACTCACGCTCTTGTGCAGTGTCTCGAGTGCTCTTGCCGGAGTGGTTATCCATGTTCCGGCAGACCAGAGCACGATTCAGGCCGGTGTCAATGCCGCCTCGAATGGTGACACAGTATTGGTCGATGATGGCATCTATCAGGAAAATGTCAGGATAAAGGCGAAGAACATTGTTCTCGCCAGCCGCTACATCATCGATAAGGATGCGAATCATATTCTGCATACCATTATTGACGGTTCCAACCCGACTCACGCCGACAGCGGGAGTTGTGTCCTCATGTTTCAGGGAACCCAACCTCAATTGATAGGATTCACTCTGACCGGCGGCACAGGTACCGACTGGTTCGATATCGGCGACGGGTTCGTCTATCGCGAAGGAGGCGGCGTCCTGACTGAAGCCAATAACGCCATTATTCGCAACAATCTGATCATTCACAATACCGCGCTTCCCGGAGCGGCCCCAGTGAGAAGCGCGGGTGGTGGAGCGATACGAACCGGATTTGGTTCGTCCATTATTGAGGGAAACGTCTTAGGATGGAATACCGGCTTGTATGGTTCCGGAGTTGTTGTTTTTCAGGGAGGCGGCGAACTTTATAATAACATTGCCTATGGAAATTGGGGTGCTGGTTCTTTTGGCGGAGCTGGCTTCTGGATTCTCGGTTCTACTGTGCTCTTTGAGAACAACACCGTTGTAAGTAATCATACAACCAATGCTGGCGGTGGCGTCTATATGGGGGGCGCCAATGAAATAGTGAATTGCATTGTTCGCGGCAACACGGCCTCCTCGGGTCCGCAGTTATCACTGGGACCATCGATGTCGGTTCATGATTGCAATGTTCAAGGAGGATTTGCCGGTGACGCCAACACGAGTGAAAATCCATTGTTCGATACATTCAACCTCCTTCTTACCGCCCCCTCTGCCTGCATCGACAGCGGATTTGATACACCCGGACTTTGGGATCCTGAAGATGGCGGCAATCCCGGCTTTGCACTCTATCCTTCATTTGGCACCATTCGCGGCGACAAGGGAGCGTATGGCGGCTCGCGACGAATCATGTTTCCTCTTTGGTCATCATCGGCGGCTACGATGACCTCCAAAGCTGCCATCAATTTTGGTTCCATTAATCAGCTTGCCATCGCCACTGCCGCCGTGCACTATGCCCGAACCGGTGCTTTTCGGCTGACCATCGACAGCGTTATTTACGGGAATCCCTCCAATGGACTTGGAACGCAAACCGCGATTCCGCACATGATGGCCGTGGCCTTCAGCGACTCAATCGTATTGAAATGGACACCGACTCTTGCTGGCGCCATGACCGACACCGCCTATATCTATCACAATGACACGACTATCGCCAGCCCATGGAAAGTCGCTGTTTCAGGCAATGCGATACAATTATCCTGTTGTATCGGAGTCCGCGGTAATGCCAATGGTGACGCCGGTCAGCTCGTCAATGTCGTTGATCTGACATTCCTGGTTGCCTATCTCTTTCAAGGAGGCTCCGCTCCGCCATGCAAGGAAGAGGCCGATGTCGTAATCAACAATTCTGTGAATGTCGTCGACCTGGTATTTCTGGTCAGTCGATTGTTTCAGGGTGGACCGCCTCCCCCCGCTTGTTAGGTAGAACCAAAAAAGCTCTCTTGAATACCCGAAACCGCCATTTTGGGATTGACTGAACTGGAGTGTCGTAGCCGGAGACGGTTCGACACTCCTTTCGGCTTTGACAATCGTTGATTTCGGTCAATCAATTCATGCTTGCCTCAGTGTAGACTGTGATGTATCACTGAGGTCATGACCATGCCTGAAAATCCCCTGTTTCTTGACTCGACCGAGCGTAGCAAGCTCTGGAAACGGGTTATCGACGAAATCGAATCATACACACAATCGGTCGATTCATTACACGTAGGGCCTGACCTGAATCTGGATCGCATACATTCCCGATTGCGACCACTCAAGTTTGACGTTCCAATGGATCCGATGGAAGCCATCGATCTTGTGGTCGGAGGACTGCGGGATCACCAGATACACACGTCAAGCCGTCGTTGTTTCGGCCTGTTCGTGCCGGCTTCGTCGACGATGGGAATCGTTGCCGACGCCCTTGCAGCGGCATATAACCCGCAACTGGGAGCGTGGGGACACTGCCCCATTGGTTGCGAAGTCGAGAACCATGTCATTCAAGCGCTGGGGGAACGGTTCGGATATCAGCCCGGACAGATAGATGGCGTTTTTGCCTCCGGCGGAACCGAGGCTAATCATACCGCCCTGTTGTGCGCCCTTACCACAAAATTTGATTCGTACATGGCCGAGGGAGCGGGGACGCTACATGAGCGCCCAATCGTCTATACCTCAATAGAGTCGCATCATTCAATTGCCAAGGCGGCACGCCTTTCGGGGCTGGGAAAGGCCTCGGTGCGATTACTGCCGGTTGATGACAGCCAGCGGATGTGTTTCGACGCCCTCTGCAATCAAGTAGAAAAAGATGTTGCCCACGGCCACCGACCATTTTTTGTGACGGCGACAGCGGGAACGACCGCGGCCGGGGCGGTTGATCCGATTCCTGAAATTTTGACCCTTGCCAGAAAACATGACATGTGGGTGCATGTCGATGCCGCATGGGGTGGCGCGGCGGTGATATCGCCGAAGTTGCGGCCGATTCTTGCTGGTATTGAACAATCTGATTCAATAACATTCGATGCCCACAAGTGGCTTTCGGCGCCGATGGGGGCTGGTATCTTTCTGACCTCCCATCCTGATATCATGAGAAGAACCTTTGCCGTCTCGGCCGACTATATGCCAAAAGACGCGGCCGGGCTTGATATCGTCGAACCATTCAATCACTCCATGCAGTGCTCGCGTCGTTTTATCGGACTGAAGGTCTTTCTGTCCCTTTTGGTGGCTGGCTTCGATGGCTATGCTCAAATAATTGAGAGGCAGGCCGAGATGGGCGTTCTGCTCAAACAACAGTTAGTGAAGAATAATTGGCGAATCGTCAATGACACCAAACTTCCGGTCGCCTGTTTTGTTGACGCCAGCGGTATGTGTCGGGATACGGCCTCGGCGCCAGACGACATCGTGCAATATGTTGTCTCGTCGGGAAAAGCGTGGATATCCTCGGCGAAACTGGTCGGCAAAGGAATGGTCATTCGCGCCTGTATTACCAATTTCAGAACCGATGAAAGCGACATTCGCGCCCTCATGGACATATTAAATGAGGCGCGAACGCATGTTGCATCATTGAGCGCTTCGGCAGTCAAATAACAGGATCAAGGGACACGACAAAATGGTGATTCCACCTTGTCTGGGATTTTTGTTTTCTTGCTCCGAGATATAGTCCTTTCTGGATGTTTTCATCACACGACCGAGAAAATTATTCGCCGCTGATGACCGAGTCCGCATCGTGGCTGTCCACGGCCGAGGATACCGTTTGACCGTAAGCTGAAGATTTGCTTTCTTATTTCTTCACCCGCTCGTTCAGAATCTCCTCCATCCAGTCTTCCTTCCCCGTCTGATACCATGTCCACTGCGACGTGAAATGGTCGTCGTCGAGAAATACCATGCGAACCTTGTCCATGTGTCCAACATCACGAGACTTCATACCAGTACCATCAAGAAACGTGAATGTGACGGTGTCGCCGTTGGCGCTGAACTCGGTGGCCATCAGCCTCGGCTGATTCTTTGCGACGCAATAGTGAGTAAGCAGGAGCCGGTCGCCGTCCATGTGGTACATGGTATACATTGTTTCATTGGGATGCGCTCCGAAAGATTCTTCGACGATGACAGAACCGCCAGCGACGACTTTAATAGTTGTCGTATCCTCCCATCCTTTGGTGCTCTTTCCAATCCAGTTTCCTGAAGTGGCCTTGAGTTTTTCGAAAGTCTTTTGAGCCGGACTTTGAACTGTTTCGTCGGCGTAGGACACCGAGCCTGCACAGAATAGTAGTGCGATCAGCACTGGAAAAGAAATTGACTGGCGCATCGGCTATTATCTCCTTCTTCCGTTAATAATAAGAGGCGAACGGGAGACAACATATATTCGCGACATTCACAATCGCAAGCCTGTTGCAGGGAGTCGCGGGAATGGCGAGGTAAAAAGCGACTATTGCTTCTCGAGAGCCTTGATCTTGAGCCAGAGCGCTATGGCGAGAAAAGTGATGATTATCGATGAAATACCAAGGCCGTATCGCCGGAAATAGTATTCGTCGATAAGACCGACACCAGCTTCATGCACGGCCTTGGTCTTGGCTATTCCCTGCTCATAGTATGGCTTCAGGGTATCGAGTGTGAACGCGTGAACTGAAGAGCGCACCTGAATCATCAACTGGTCAATCTCTTTGAGAGCAAATTCTTCGTCGACTATCATCATTCCCCGTTGACCGGCATCAGCCACAATTGCGGCGGCGGAATCCTTCTCCTTGACAAGATGCGCGAGCATGATGGCCATGCTGTCAACAGTATTGGAACTTTTACTTCCATCTCCGGCGGCATGGCACTCGGCGCAGAGCTGGCCTTCTTTCAGCCCAACCAACTTGTCGGATGGCTTCTTGATGCCATGATTGCTGTGGCAAGTTTCGCACATGGGAAGATCATTCTCGGTGAAGGCAGTCATGTGTGGCGAAATCTCAAAGAGTCCCGCTTCAATGGCATGGCAGGTTCCGCACACGGCGGCAAGTGAAGCCACCCCCGGAGGGGCGGCGCCATGGTTGCCATGACAATCGTTGCAAGCAGGGGCGGCCAAATCTTTTTTCTCAAGAAGAGCTTTGCCGTGCACCGATTCGGCATAGAGGTGCTCAATGTCAGAGGGAAGGCCGTATTCGGCCATGTACTCTTTGTCACTATGGCATTTGCCACAGGTGGCCGGAATATTGGGAGCATACGTCGTCGAGTAGGGCAATTTAGCGCTAGCTATGCGATGGGAAGTGTGGCAGGAGACGCACGTCGCTACTTTGTGGTCTTTTTTAGTGAGCAACTGTTGCCCGTGTATAGAAGTCTTGTACTTATCGAGCT
This sequence comes from Candidatus Zixiibacteriota bacterium, assembly GCA_038067995.1. Lineage (GTDB taxonomy): Bacteria > Zixibacteria > MSB-5A5 > GN15 > FEB-12 > JBBTMW01. The sequence continues at coordinate 1,496 of JBBTMW010000125.1, read as the reverse complement.
GGTCTGTCGGCAAAGAGGGATTGTGCTCATGCATGTAGGCGGCGTCGGAATGGCATCGCGAACAAAACTCCGGAATGGCCAGCCGTTCAGGGGCGCCTCGGAATCCCTTTGATTGGCGGACGGCATCCATGTCATCAAGGGTAGGGTCACCGCCGTGACAATCCTGGCATCCGAGACCGTGCTGGAAGTGGACGTCTTTCTCAAACTGATGTGATGGCCCGTCATTGTCATCGTTTTCTTTGTGGCATGTAATGCAGTTGCTCTGATGCGGTGGGTCGACAGCAAATGCTGAGGGAGAGAAAAGAGCACATCCGAAGAGGATGAATATGAGAAGGCGGAGTTTCGTCATAGTATGTATCCCACGACAGTCATCACAATGATGAAAGCTACCACGAGCACACCAAACCAAAACCAGCGGCGTGAAGGCTCACCACGCTGGGATTTCTTGTCGAGGAAGGGAACCATCGCCCATATCGCTCCGCCGATGCCGAAAAATAACAATCCGAATTGCTCCCCTTCTATGAAGAGGACTTTGGCCGGAAGCATCTTGAGCGCCTGAAACATGAACATGAAATACCATTCGGGGCGAATAATCGCAGGCGGCGCGGCAAATGGATCGGCCTTCTCCCCAAGCGGCCAGTGAATGACACCGATGCCATCGGGGAAAAATACCGCCAAAAGAGCAAGGGCATTAAGCGCCACTAACCACAGGAGAACATCGCGGTACATGAAGTTTGGGAAAAACTTCATGTACTTCTTTTCACGCTGGGCTTTTGCCTTCCACTCGAGCGGCTCGCTCATCCCCTGACGCTGGACAAATACCAGGTGCATCGCGATGACCATCGTAAATGCGGCGGGCAGGATTGCGACATGAAGACCGAAGAACCGTCCGATTGTGGCGCCGGTGACTTCCTCACCACCGCGAAGGACAGTGAGCATATACTCCCCGACAAACGGGATGGCGTGCATCATACCGGTGCCAACGCGGGTGGCAAAAAATGAGAGTTCATTCCACGGAAGAAGATATCCCGAAAAACCGAACGTCATCGACAGTGCCAGAAGAGCCATACCCGAAAACCACGTCATCTCCCGGGGTTTGCGATAGGCGCAGGTGAAGAAGACTGTGAACATATGAAGGAAGGCCACTAAGATCATCAAATTGGCCGACCATGAATGCACGGCGCGAATCAGCCAGCCAAACGATACTTCTGAAATAATGAATCGCACCGATTCATAGGCCGAGTCTGCCCCGGGCCGGTAATACATCAACAGCATGATCCCTGTTGCTACCTGAATGAGAAAGAAAAACATGGTCAGCCCGCCGAGATAATAGAAAATCGAGTGCCCATGCACCGGCACCGTCTTGTTGTTCATGTAGGCGGTCAGTTCGGCAATGTGAAAACGCTCGTCAAGCCAGTGGTAGACTCGATTTTGAAGGGATGGCTTGCCCGGTTGAGCCGAGGACATCAGGCATTCCCTTTGGATACGAATATGTC
>JBBTMW010000124.1:0-5337 GCA_038067995.1 Candidatus Zixiibacteriota bacterium | reverse complement strand
GCCTTTCGGAAGGAGCAACCACCGAATCGAGAAGGATCAATCTTTTCAGATCATATATCCTGAGCTTATCCGCTTCACCGTCGCCCGAGTATACGGCGAGAAGGCCGAATGCCAAATGGAGTTCGACTTCCACGATTGGCATGTCGTTCTCGATTTCAATCCTTGAGACAACTTCCAGATTGGCTGTCACAGTATCTATCTTGAAAATGCCAAGTGGAGAGGGTTGCCTTCGGCCTGCCGGTGGCAAGTTTCCAATCAACAAAAGATCGCCCGCTGATGAGCTAATGGGGGGCGAGAGTGAAATCACCATAACCGCGAGGATGAATCTTAACAAACATATCTTAATGCACATCATAATGAAACTCCACCTAAGTAACTGATCACTTCCAACAATAGCTTATCTAGCGCTTCAAGTTTATCCAAAGCAGACATACATCTTTTACATACCAGTTTGTATCACGCACTTGCGTAACAGGATTTTCATATATTGCCATTGGAGTAAAAACCCAGCCTGTGTCTGATATCCAAACACAATAATCGCGAATTGCGCCGATACTCCCGAGTCCATTGTAACGCTTGATTGCCACAGCATCTTCTATCGGTCTACCGGTTGCATCGCTAAAAGTAACGATGTTAGTTACTTGGTGATCCGGAACGGGGTTTCCGGTACCAGCAGCACCTCTATGTTCCTGCATCTTCGTGTTAGCGACACCTTGAAGTACACTCAGCCAATCTATACCGGATTGTACGTTGGCTCTCCAATTCCACAGCTCATTCATATTTGGTGTTCTTCCCGGATTACCAAACTTAGTTAGTTGAAAAATCCCAAAACCTCCATCGCTCGTATTAGATGCGTTGGGTGTGTACCTTACTCCGGTTGCGTCGCAGGCCGACGAACCGACCTCATTGAATTGGGAGTAGTATCTGAGCTGACTTGCGGAATCTGATTCATGCCGTGCAACTGGGTTACAGTACCATACATAACCGGACAATTGGTCAATCGTCGACTCGACAGTAAACTGATTTGGATTCTTGGCCCGAATTGAAAAGTGAAAATCCTTGCCACACTGTAACGATGGGATTTCAGCTCTAATTGTGGCTTCTCCACCAAACAGCTCCGGCCCATACGAGTTATAAATATTCCAAGGAACGTTACCGGGGAGTCCCGTAACTGTAATAATAGTATCATCACTCCTGCCGCTTCGATAATACCTGACTATTAAACTCCAATCAATGGGATATGTCATTGCTGGGATAGTTCGAGCTGTCAATTGTGGCATTGCCGGTGACGAATTTATATAAACGCACGATCCTTCAGCAACATTTGATCCAGCACTATCGACTACAATATTAAAGTTGTTGGCGCTTGGGCAGGAAGCAACACCGCTAGTGATGATAATTCCAAGTGTATCGACTTGATTAGTAGTGATATTATTCGCCACTACAAAAACATCGCCCGCATAAGGCGCTTCCTGCTCGGCGACAAAAACAGCGGCAGCAGGGTCTATAATTCTGAGAGCGGTTGGAATATTACCACCAATTGACCAAACAATATTTGCAGAAAAATTAACTCCTTCCACTACACTCATTTTGGAATGACTAGAAGTGTACGTCACCCCCAGGGCAAATGTATCGCCGACCGACCAACAGTACCCTAAATCGCCGGGGTGGCCCACCTTCCAGGTGGGTTCCCGTCAAATTGTTTGAAAGACAACGCATCTCCCGCCAAGGGCGGGATGCAACGATCCGTGACACATTTCGCCGCTTTCACTTCCCCCCCGTCGTGTCCTTTTTCTCTTCCTTTTTCTCCGGAGCCTTCTTGGTCAGGTTCTCTTTGCGGTCGTCGATGCCGTTGTTGTTGCGATCCACAAAATCGTCAAATTTCTTCACTGCACCGCGACGGGTCGTATCGCTCTTCCCCGCCTGACGCCTATCCTGAATCTGAGTCTTGGGTGGCGTAGTCGGCGAGGCAGAACCCTTCTTCTCTTTTTCGACCGCCAGCACACCGCTCGCCAAGACGAGTACTCCGGCGACCGAAAGCATATATGTCAGTTTTTTCATTGTCATCACCAATTCCTTTTTCTACACTGGAACCCACCTGAAAGGCTTGTTGATAAACCTTCAATCTTCGCCGCACCCTCACAAATGTCACTCCCGCGAAAGCGGGAGCCTATCCAACTCTTTGTAAGACAACGCATCTCGTCTGCGCTCGATGCGACGTACCTAAACACTTTTCTCTGATTTTGCATGCTTACCACTTTTTCAACAAGCCCTGAAAGGTGGGCCACCCAGTCATTGTCGGGTTTCTTTTCCCGTTATCACGGGAATCGGAACCGCGACCTACTCGAGACACGGGAACCCACCTGAAAGGTGGGCCACCCAGTCGAAACACATTTCGCCATTTTGTATCTCCATCACTTCTTCAACAAGCTCAAAGCCGGGCCACCCAGCCGTCTGCCGCGCACTGTACCCACCTAAAAGGTGGGCCACCTAGGGGGTAGTCTTTAATACGCAGACGACCGCTCTGCCGTCAAGCAGAACTTATCGTCCCCCCTTGCCGCCGGATCCGGAGCTTTTCTGTTTTTCATCGCTCGATTTCTTGCGGCTCTCTTTCTTGGTTTCGCTCTTTTGGCTTGAGCCGGAGGCCTTCCCCTTCTCGCTCTTTGGCTGTTCCTGCACCTTGCCGGACGGATCTTCCTTCTTGTCGGCCTCTTTCTGCTCGACCTGCTTTTCGGATTTCACCGCGTCGCGCACGCGTCGGAGAATGCCGCCCTCTTTGCCCTGGGCGCTTCCTTCACTCTTGCGCTGATAATATTGTCCTTCGTCACCACCACGCTGTGGTTCAGAGCCGGGCTCACTTCCGACTCGCTCACCTCGGGCAGATGATTTCTTCTCGCGGTCCCAGTTGAAATCGTTGCGAGGCCGGTCGTTGTCACGGATGCGGTCATTCTTGCGGTCGCCAATCCGGTCGGGTTCGTGAATCGGCGAGATATCGTCAAGGCCGCGCTCGGTTTTCACGAGTTTGGCTTCGTCGCGCCGATACTTCTTTTCAAGTTTCGGCATTGGCGAATCGTACTGTGCCATCGGCTTTTCGGATTTGATCTTTCCTTTTTCCGAAGTCAGAGGTGTCACAACGCCAGCTTTGCGAAGAATGGTCTCTTTCTTGGCGGCAAAATCCGGGTATCCGTTTCGGATTGGATCGCGATAACCAGAGAATCGCACCTCTTTGTATTTTGAAACGACGCTCGGTCGGGTGCGAATCACGGTTCGGTCGAACACGATAGTATTATAGTGCGTCATATGAAAGTTGTCCTCCCAGCAGTATCCCCACGGATCATAAACCGTGATGGTGTGCCATCCAACCGAAAGACGGGGGATATAGAGAGGAGCGCATCCCCAATAGCGGCCATTGATATATATCGACGCGCCGAAGGGATAGTCGACATAGACATTGCCGCACACTGTCCAGGCTGGATAGGGATCATACCAGACCGGCCGGAAATAGTGCGGTTCCCATTCGCTGACATAGATCGACGTGCGGTCATAAGCAAATCGCTGGCCGTCATAGCGGACAAAATAGCGATTGTTGATATAATCCATAAAGTCAAGACGGTCTTCCCAGTCGCTGACGATACCGGAATTCGGGTACCAGTCGGGAATCGGAAAACGATCGCGCGAAGCAATCACCTGAAGATGCTCGACGCCATCGGGCCCAGAAACAACATAGTCAAAATCGCTGGATCCATCGGGAAGGCGATTGGTCTGTCCGCCGATAACATAGTTGTCACTTTGGGGGCTTTCCGGAAAAAGGAGATTCACCCGCCCACGGGTGTCAACCGAGTAGATGGCAACAAAGCAATCACGGTTGGCGCGGAATGAAATGGTGATGTTGTCTCCTTCATAGAAATCACCATCCTCGTGGTTGGTCCAGACTTCAACATCAAGGTAGCGGTCGATTCGTCCGCGGTCACGTCCACGGTCATAGCCTTGGTCGGGATCTTCGTCTTCGCGGTCGATCCGCTGGATCGGCTGGACATCCTGCGTCCAGCCCGGTGTGGCCAGCACAGTGGCAAAGGCCACCAGCAGGCCGCTCAAAAAAAGTTGTGTGCGTTTCATGGCTGATTACTCCTTACCGAATAGAGGATTGTACGTTAGTGGTTTGACGCGAGCGCAGATATTCGCGCTTCGCATCTTTAGATGTATTCAAAGTCCCGGCGCTCATCGACGACGTGTTCTCATCGCGCGGCACAGCAAGCTCGGGGTTGTCGAGATCGGTTTGATAGGCCCAGGTGAATATCACGTGCCCTGATGCAATAGTCTCCACGTGCAGTTTGGCATAATGAGCATCGGCCGTCCAGATGACATAGGTGTGTCCATCCACGATCTCCATAAAATCAAGATTCGCCCATCCAGCATCAGGAGCATAACTGACGCCGTCGAGGCTGTCGCGGTATCCCATATCCTGAAAATCGGTGCCGACACGACCTTTGTTCAGGAAGAAAATACCGTCAAGGGTGTCAACCCAGACATCGGCATAGACACTGCTCCAGGAAACAACCGAATCATGGCTCAATGAAAATCCTGAATACGCAGGAGCGATGTTGGCGTCAAGCAGTAGCACCTCACCCTCCGGACGGGGTGTGTCGTAGACATTCTCGGCCGACAATTCGGACATCTGCCCGGCTTCGTCAACCGATGCAATGGCGTAGTAATAAGTCGTACCATTGACCACAGCATTATCGATGAACTGGTAGACGATCAAATCAAGATTGGGATTGTACTCGGCGGCGCGGTTTCCAATCGCGACATAGCCGGAAGTAGGACTATATGAGCGATAGACAACGTAGTCTGTAATATCCCCTTCATAAGGGCCATTCCAATAGAGCGTGATCCTACTGTCACCGGTGACAGAATAGATCGCCTGCGGCGGGGCTGGCACCGGGTCATTGTAGACGAGTTTTTCCCTCTCGCACCCAATTGCAAGAATTGATATCCCAAAAAGGATTGCGATTGTTTTGAAGCTGTTTTTGACCTGTGACATATCCAATTTCCTTTCTAATAGGCGTTGTCTCTGCCATATCATACATCAACCCCCATGCCGAAACGACTAAGTCGTTTATTAATAACATCTTAACTGTTTCCGTGGACACGAAGACCTCTCCCCGACGCACAATTTTTGTGCGTGGCGTGGGGCGGTACTGTCCTAATTAGAAATGCACAGTTTTCGTGCACGCTACGATATCGCATTTCACAAATTTTGGATTAATTGACTATGAATCTTGACTTTATGAACAAAAATGTTAATAGTTTAGCAACAAGAAACAAAGTCTCGGAATT
>JBBTMW010000123.1:0-10821 GCA_038067995.1 Candidatus Zixiibacteriota bacterium | reverse complement strand
ATTATATTGAAAACGTATAACCGGCCGGGCATGGGTGGGGTGGCACGCCTTTCAGGTGGGTTCCAGTCAAACCATACTCCGCCACAAAGATTGAGGGATTATTATAATGAGGCGGCTATCGAATACACTGCGCGTTCGGCGCACTCTATGCATCGCACTTCTTGCGGTGCTCTTGCTCTCTATTTCTTGCGACCGCGACTGCCCGACACAGCCTCCGCCGCCTCTACCTCCCGTGGATAACGGAACCAATTTTTATGTGCTTTTTAGAGGCGCAGGCCATATGTCCGATCAAGGCGCTATTTATGTCTACAACACAAAGCAACAGGTAGCGGTGGATTCGTTTCTAATTGAATTTGACACTGATTACCGCGATATCGAAATAACAGCTGACGAGAAATATATTCTCATCGGTACAACGGGCGGGTCAACCAGTTCAATGATAATCGACGTGGCAACGCACGAACTTATTGCACCACCTGTTTCAGGCCCAGCAGTTGACTGGGAGGTGTCACCAAATGGGAAATTCATTGCCGCTCAGGGTGGCGCTCCACTGTTGTACCTGGATGCGATAACGTTTGATATAGTAGCGACGGACTCTGGAGCGGGAGCGGGAGGAGCCTGGGATTCAACCGGCAATGTTTTCTACAGCGTTCGTTGGCGCGGGGATGCAACTTTCATACGGCGATTCGATCTCCTAACCGAGACAGCATTGCCCGGCTGGGTGGCCCACCTTTCAGGTGGGTTCCCGTCAATCCGTTTTCAATCTGTTTGTACATCTTCAAATTCATCAATCTCAATCGGCACATCGCGTTTCCCAATATACCAGTTGCAACTCGACCAGCGCCATTCGGCGGGCGGGATGGGCGACCCACCCTTTTACGGAGGTGCCCACAGGTTACGTCTCTTACTTCGCCAGCTTTTCCAACTCGGCAACCTCGCTCGAAAAGAGATCGAGGGTCGCCATCACCGGCTCGGGAGTAGACATGTCGACACCGCATTTTTTCAAAAGCGCTATCGGATAGTCGCATCCGCCCGATTTCAATAACGTGAGATACCGTTCAACAATGCCCGAGTCGCCATCAAGATGCTTCTTGAGAATTGCCTGTGAGGCCGCAAACGATGTTGCATACTGGAATACATAGAACGAATTGTAGAAGTGCGGGATTCGGCTCCACTTGATGGCCGAGTATTCATCTGTCACCAATGCCGGACCATAGTAGGTGTTGATCAATCCCGCGTATATCTCATTCAGCCTATCAGGCGTAAGAGCCTCACCGTGCTCAACCGACTCGTGTATCGAGAGTTCGAAATGCGCCAACATGACTTGAAAGAAAAAGGTGCCGATAGTGTCATCGATATGCTTGTTGATGAGATAGAGTTTCTTTCGCGGGTCGTCGGTTCGCTTGAGCAGGTACTGCAGGAGCAGACCTTCATTCAAAGTCGATGCCACCTCAGCCACGAAGATCGAATAGGCCGCCTTTTGAGACGGCTGATTGGCGTTCGACAGACAGCTGTGCATGGCGTGGCCGACTTCGTGAGCAAGGGTGAACTGATTGTCGACGGTGTCGCCGTAGTTCATCAGGATATACGGATGCTTGCCGTAGGTTCCGTACGAATACGCGCCGCTTCCCTTTCCCTGCGTCTCAAAGACATCGATCCATCGGCGAGTGAAAGATTCCTCAACAAGGCGGCTGTAGTCACTTCCGAGCGGTTTGAGCGCTGACTGAATTTCCGACACGGCCGAATCATATTCGATTTCATAGTCTTGATCGGGAAAGAGAGGGTTGCTCAAATCCCACGAGTGCAAATCATCGAGTTTTAATATTCGACGGCGCAAATGGAAATATCGATGTAAGGATTCAAGATGGCTCTCGGTCGTCTCGATCAAACCACGATAGACCGCCTGGGGGATGTTATCCCGGAACAAAGCGCTCTCCAGACAGGAGTCAAATTTGCGGGCACGGCTATAGAACACATCGCCGTTCACCGAAGCCGCCAGAGATGCCGCACAGGTGTTCAAATGTTCCTGGTACGTCGAATAAAAGCCTCGATAGGCCGCCTGGCGAACCGGGCGATTTGACGACTCCATGAATTTGGCAAGACGCTGTTTAGTCAATTGCACCTCACGCCCCTGCTCGTCGGTAATCGACGGATATTTCATGTCGGCATCGTTCAGCATGGTGTAGATCGAATCGGGTCCTCGCGCCACCACCGCCGACTGCGCCAGCAGTTCTTCAACTTCAGTGGAGCGGATATGTTTGCGAGTGCGAATCAACTCGGAAATATACAAATCGTATCGATTCTTATCTGAGAAACCAGCCGCCAACTCATTGAGGCGAAGGTCGGAAATCGCCGTCAATTCGGGTTCGATAAAGGCAAAGGCAGCTCCGGCATCGGAAGAAAGCATGACGGCGCGGTCGGTCATTCCTTGATAGGTCGAGACACGCGTATCGCTGTCCTTGTTCAAATGGGCATACTGATAGAGCCGGGACACCGCGAGCGTGACTTCGCTTCGGAGTTCAAGACACTCCCACAGCGACTGCGATGATTGCGCCAGCGTGCCGGAGTAGGCCGGAGCCTTCTTCACCAGTGACTGACAGTGGGCAAAACTCTTTTCCCAATCATCATCACTGGTGTACAAGTCAGTGAGGTTCCAGAGATATTTTGCATCGATCTCTGAACGGGTGGAAACAGCTTTCGACGCGGTAGTGGCGGCAGTATTCACATCAATTCCTCTCTCGTTCGGTAGGGTAAGTTGCTATACAGACGAACGCCGTTCGCTAAACATCCATTCGTTCGACGCATCCCGCAATTAGCTCGCGCAGTTTCGGCTCTGCCCGCGAGGCGGTGCCGATAACGTCCTGCAGGGAGCAGGGGTGCATGTTGTCCGGCAAACCCATATCGGTAATAATGGAAAAGCCGAGAATGCGATTCTTCTGATGATGAGCGGTTAGGACTTCGGGAACGGTCGACATCCCGACCGCATCGGCTCCCCAAACACGAAAGGCGCGATATTCGGCGGCGGTTTCAAGACAGGGGCCGGTGAGACCAAGATAGGTTCCCTCTTTCAACGGGAGCTTTTGCTCAAGAGCTACCTCACGTGCCAACTGCTGGTACTTAAAGTTGTAGACTTCATACATATCAGGGAAGCGATCTCCCCAGTTCGGATCATTGGGGCCAATGAGAGGATTGCCTGGGAAAAAGTTTATGTGGTCTTTGATCATCATGATATCGCCGGCCTTGAAATTTGGATTCATCCCGCCGGCGGCATTGGATACGATGAGCGTTTCCATCCCGAGGGCTTTCATGACGCGCACCGGAAAGGCGATCTGCTTCATGGTGTAGCCTTCGTAGAAATGAAACCGCCCCTGCATACAGACAACAGGCTTTCCACGAAGGGTGCCAAAGAGAAGCCGCCCGGCGTGCGATTCAACTGTCGAAACCGGAAAATGGGGAATCTTGTCGTATTCGACGGTGCCGACCATCTGGATACCATCAACGAGAGAGCCGAGGCCTGTTCCGAGAATGATCCCTATTTTCGGCTTGAAGGACTGTTTGCTTTGAATAAATGATACCGCTTCGCCGAGCATGCGGTTGAATTCGGCCACTGTTTCCACGATTTCTCCTTGTGAAGGTCTTTTTCGTTAACTAATAGGGTGAATATAGGCCGAAAGCCCTGCTCGTTACAAGCAGAGAACGGGCAAAAAAAGCGGCGCCAGATTGGCGCCGCCGTATCATAGATTCGCGGGTATGGTATCAGGCGTTCTTTTCAGCCTTGGCGATTTCCTCTTCGAATTTTGCCACTACACGGTCAAGCTCAGCGGCCAGGGAGTCTGGCCCCATCTGAGTGGGTGGCGCGGACTGCATGGGGGTTCCAAGTTGTTCAAAGGATATCAGATTGCTCCCCATGGAGTCGTCGCTTGCCGACAGAATCTCGAGTTTGCCAGATGAGTTTTCAGCAGGCTCTGCCGATTCGGGGGCGGTCGAAATTTGTCCGTAAGGGATATCTTCATTTGTGGGCGTCGACGGCGTAAAAAGGTTTGTTCGTGAATAGGTTGTCTTTTCTAATTCCGGTTTTGCTCCGCCGTGGTGGGCGTACTGCTCAAGGGCGGCGGCAAGCTCGGGATCGACCGGCTGTCCGGCTGGGGCTGGCGATGAATGATCGGCAGATTTGACAGAGACGATAGATCCTACAGCATTTGCCTCTTCGACTTTCATCTTCTGTGTGTTAGTCGGTTGGGTAGCGACAGTCTCGCGCGATTTTCGAGTGATCTCCGAAGAATCAGTCACCTGTATGTCGTCCCTTTCGTGCGAAGGGGCTGGAGCTAAAAGGTGTGAGCTGGATGCTATTTCTTCTATGATTTCAAGATGAGATTGCAGGAGCATGCGAAATTTGCCAATGTACGATTTCTTGGTGAGTTCCAGAGATTCTAACTGCTGTTCGATTTCCCTGATCTTGTTGGCGCGATTCCCTATCGCCTGTTCTGCTTCCTTGCGGGCGGTCACAAGCATCAGCTCGGCTTCCTTTTTCGCCGAGGAAATAGTCGTGTCGGCATTGCGGCGGGCGTCGATAGCGGCGCTCTTGATTGTGTCTTCAAACGAACGCAGGCCGGCTAGTTGTGTTTTAAGGGAATCAACTTCCATTGACAGCCGCAGATTGTCCTGCTTTATTTTTTCAAGCGCCGACGCAACCTGCTCAAGATACTTTTTTACTTCCTGCTTATCATAGCCGCGCATTGATGTTGGAAAGTCAGCGTTGCGAATATCGTTGGGGGATAATTCCATGACTTACTCTTTCATGATCTGGTTCGTTTGCGGCATTTCCATCGTCCGGACTGGGCGGCCAGTTTTTTTACCACTGGCAACCTGAAACCGTGGGCGACGGCTGTCTCTCTCATTATTATCGAACCGGAGAGGGAAAATATTGAGGGAAATAAGAGCGGAATCTGAGAATGTTTCGATATGAAACGGGGAGAGAGAATCAGGCTTCGGATGGTTCTTCGTCGTCGCGGTCCAGAGAGCCACGCTTTCCGAAAAGGGCCGACCCCACTCGAACCATCGTCGCCCCTTCGGCAATGGCGAGATGAAAGTCATGAGACATACCCATCGACAGGGTATCGAAATCTTCCCCTCCAAATTGCTTGGCTTCTTCGAATAGCTCTGCGCATCTTCGGAAGGTCTTGCGCACCTTTGATTCATCTTTGGTCAATGGGCCAATCGTCATCAGGCCGCGCAGATGGATGTTCGGCAGTTTTGCGATTTCTTTCACGATGGTAATACAGTCATCGGGAGCGACGCCATATTTTTGCTTTTCTCCGGAGCAATTCACTTCAATGAGGCAGTCGATGAATTTGTTGATGGCGCAGGCTTGTTTATCAATCTCCTGGGCGAGCTTGAGGGAGTCGACCGACTGGATGACGTCGAAAAGCTGAACCGCTTTCTTCACTTTGTTGCTTTGGAGGTGGCCGATAAGATGCCACCGGGCGATAGGTCCGAGTTCGGCAATTTTGGCTTCTGCCTCTTGCACCTTGCTCTCGCCGACATCCTGAAGGCCTGTGGAAACGGCCGTCTTGATAATGCTGGCGGGGAAGGTTTTGGTTACGGCGACAATCGTGATAGAATCGACTTCGCGATCATGTTCGGCGCAGGCAGAGGCTAATCGTCCCCGCACTTCCACGAGATTTGAGCGCATGGTGTCTTTCATGGGTGACTCAATTAAGTCAGGAGAGAACGAAAGCTCAAGGTTTTACCTGATCTCAAAAATCAGCCCCGAACAAGTCGGGGCTGATTGAGAGGAATACGTTGTCTGGCAATAGCTTCAGGCTACCGCAATCTGATTCGAGAGACTGTCCGCTGTCGACGATGGCAGAGGCGCTGAAGGGTCAAGCACCGGAGGTTGCGGAACAGCTGTTGGAGCTTCGGATGGCGAGGGTACAAACTTACTCTCTACCAGATCAAGGGCGTTTTCAACTCGGTTAAAGAATCCTTCAATCCTGTCAATCAGCTGATTCTTCGCGGTATCGACAATCTCTCCCGATAGCCCCATCTCGGCGGCGGCCATCGTGAAGAACTCCTCGGCTTTAGCTGTTATCTGTTTTTCGGCGTCACCGAGATAAGTATCGACGGCGTCAAAGAACGTCGCCATCAATTGAGGTGAGCTCTGCCCGGCTAATCCGGTAGCGGCCGAAAGATAATTGCCAATCTGATTGGGTGTCTTTTCAACGACATCTCTTGTCTGAGTATTGAATCTCTGCAAAAATGCGAAGCTGAATCGTGAATCAAGACTATAACGCGCGGCAAAACTGCTCACCGCCTGACGATGTCCGTTATGTTCGCTGACGTTCATGGTGCGACGAACCGATTCGGCCTCTTTGTAAAAAGCAGAGAGAGCGTAGGCTCTGTTGCCGCTTGCAACAAGTGCCGCCATACGAGCGGTGGTCATTAAGCGAGATTCATTTCTCGAATTGAAATTCATTGCCGCTTCTTCGTCCGGCATGTTGGTGCTGATTTCCTGATGACCTTTGAATTTCAGATCAGCGCGTAATCCGAATCCAGCGACAACCAGTTCCTCAAGGGCTTGGTTGTCCCCTTCGCTGGCTTTCTCAGCCGCCTGAGTGAAGGCACCAAGATTGAAGCGGAGGTTCATCATGTAGTCGAGACGGGATTTACGCTGAAAAAAGTAAGTCTTGTTGGCGTCGGTGGATTTATTTGCACCGTCAAGTTCGGCGCTGTCGGTCTTGGGCGCAACTTCCTGTGTCTTGCTCTCGGTGACACGCGGAATATATCCCTGCGGCGCAGGGCGGGATGAAATGCCATACGATTGCGATACTCCGGCGCGTTGCCTGCTGGAATAGAGGGCCGCCATCTGGAGAAGTGAAGTGAGATCTTGCATCTGTTTACCGTCCTTTGATAATTCCCCGTCTACCCTCATTCTATCGGCAGGAGCTGAACGGAGCTTGAAGGGGAGCGTTGTCGGGTTTCTCCTCCCGATGCCACAGGCATCGGGACTCGGAACACCGACCTACCACAGAAAAACATCGCCGTCTAATGACGCGATTTGATTCAATTACACAGCCACGTCCAAATTCTTTTTCTGTACATCCCCCGTTTGCCAGAGTATACATTTCCACCATGGACAAGGCCAATTGCCTGACGTGGATTGAACTTTCAAAGAAGGCCCTCGCGAAAAACGTGGCCTCTCTCGCCAAGCTGGCGGGTAAACGACACCTCGCCGTCTCGATCAAGTCGAACGCCTATGGCCATGGATTGCGGGAGATTGTTACCTTGCTTGATGGACTAGATGCCGTCGACTATCTCACAGTCGAGTCAATTGAAGAGGCGGCTGTTTGCCGTGAGGAGGGATGGCGGCGGAAGCTCATGTTGCTCGGGCCCGTACCTCAATCTCGGGTCGAGGAGATCCTTGATTACAACGTCGAGCCGGTCATCTGTGATATTGCTACTTTGAAATCGCTGTCCAAACTCACCGCTGTTCGGAAGATTCCCCTTCGCACCCATCTCAAACTGGAGACCGGCACCCACCGCCAGGGAATCGCCGATAAAGAACTGCCGGCTTTTGCCAAAATCTATCGCGCCAGCAAATGGCTCAAGAAGCCCTACGGCGCCAGCACCCATTTCGCAAACATTGAGGACACCACCAACCACGAATATGCCGCGCACCAGCTCGCCGAATTCAACCGCCTCGTGGCGAAAATGAAAACTCTCGGCATTGCTCCAGTGGTGCGTCACACGGCCTCATCGGCGGCGACGATTCTTTTCGACAAGACCCGCTTTGAATTAGTGCGCCCGGGGATTTCGGCCTATGGCCATTGGCCGTCGAAAGAGACCTATCTATCATACTGTCTCGAAGGGAAGCACAACAACTTATTTGTACCTGTTCTCAGCTGGAAAACGAGAGTGACGCAAATCAAGGATGTACCTGCCCACGCCTTTATCGGTTATGGATGCACCTATCGCACGACCGCAAAGACGAAACTCGCCATTCTGCCGATTGGTTACTACGAGGGCTATAGCCGGGCGTTGTCGAATCGCGGCCATGTTCTGATTCATGGCAAACGCGCTCCCGTTCGAGGTCGTGTCTGCATGAACCTTATGATGGTCGATGTCAGCGACATTAAAGGCGTAAAGCTCGGGGATGAAGTCACTCTCATTGGAAGTGATGGGCGTGAGAATGTCACGGCGGAGATGCTCGGCGATTGGTCGGGGACGATTAATTATGAGATACTGGCGCGCCTGTCGCCGATGATTCCGCGGATCGTGGTTCCGTAGTGATTGAAGGCTTGCAATTCTCCAATAAATCAGAAAGAAAACCCCGCATGACTTGCGGGGTTCTCATCTGAAGCGGAAAAGTTGACTTTATTCCGGCAAGAATACCGTACACGGTTTTGGCGGGGGTGGCCCACTCTGAAAGAGATAGGCAACGAGGTAGGTGACATCGACTATGTTCACACTGCCAGTGCAATTGGCATCCCCGAAATTCTTATCGGGAAATGGAAGCGGTCCGCCCTGGGTGAGGTACGCAACAAGATAATTGAGATCGGTGACATTGATTGATCCGGAGGCGTTGCAATCGCCGCGCCTCACGGTGCTGAGGGCACGTAAAGCGCTGGCTCGCCCTTGGCCATAGAATGTGCTGTCAGACGGCTGGATTGTCCCCCACGCCAGTTTCTTGTACGCTGATTTTCTGACAATGTCAATAACCTGCAGGCGAGTAAGGGTTGGATCCAGCGCAAGCAGAAGCGCCACTTCGCCACTCACCGCAGGCGCGGCGGCTGAAGTTCCGCTGAACGTGCAGACATAATCCCTATCCTGCGATGGCAAACAGGAGCCAAAGTATTTCGTATTGTATCCGATAGCATCCATACGGTCGGTGGTGAAGAATGAATTGGAAGTGTCTTGACACGTTTCTCCATTCTTGCCACAACCCGAACCAGAAGGAGCCAATAGGTCAAGCTCTGGGCCGAAACAAGAGTAGTCATGAACAACGTCACTCTTTGCAATAGCTCCAACTGCAATCACCGCTGGATCTCTCGCTGGATACCCCATCCCAAGATAATTTGTATTCCCAGTTGCCGCCACAACAATGCACCCTTTGCCACCCCGCCCGTTGATCACAGCGTTTTTGATTGCAGTTACTACCGCAAGCGGATCCGTATTCCCGGGATAACCCCAGCTACAATTGATTATGTCTGCTCCGGCGACAACCGCGTAATTGATCGCATTCGCGACCTTGCTAGGTTCCACAGCATAACCATTAGTGAGAATCATCCTAATTGGAATGATTCTCGACATGGGGGCCATGCCAGTCGTGCTACTCCACATTGTTCCGCCCTGCTCATTTCCGACGATAACTGGATTATTGTGCGCCGCGGCAATAATACCGAGGACCGCCATCCCGTGCGCATCAATAATAGAATCAGGTTCTGGTGTAATCGGAGACGGATCAAAATCGATCCCAACAGAAGGAGTATAGTCAACGCCTCCAGTCCATTTCGACGTGTCAAAATCCTCGTGCGGTTCCATACCTCGATCAAGCACCGCTACACTTATTGACGAAGAGCCACGGGTCAATTCCCATGCGCCATAATTTGTGGCACTCTTGTAATCTATCGTCTTCTTGATATTCCACTGAGTGCTATGGAAATACTCATCACTGACGGCATATCCAAACTCTACACCATTGCCTATCCAGTCCGGCTGTGCCCACTCGGTTGATGGCAGTTCGTGAAGATAATTGGCGAGTTCGCGTGTGCTAAGTGTGGCACCCGGCAATCTTTTCAGTACGAATTGTCTTGAGATATATTGCGACTCGGACTCAACAACCAAGTGATTTGCGGCACAGACGCTGTCGACAAAAGAGCGAGTTGTACCGGCGGAGAACTGGCAAACGATATGATCGCCGAAATAGAGGTAGAGTCCGGCTTCTCTGCTAACTACCAGCACTTCACAAACTCCCTGCACGTTTGGATCGGAGCGTAGCTGGCTGACCACGGCCTGATAATTGTAACTGCCCGTCAGCGTGTGTAAGACAAGGTTGTCTACTTTGTTCGCTACCCATGCCGTTGGGCTAATACTCTGATATGGCGCTAAATAGCCACTTCCGCCAAACTCACCAGCATATGGTGCCCACTTGACAAGCACTCTGGTGGTGTCGACTTCGTAGTAGTCCGGACCATGTGCGTCATAAATGTGTAGAGTATTGGTGCTCCTCGCGCTATTTACGAGAAGAAGCACGAGAAATAGACCTGTAGGAATACGCATAGCTTCCCCCCTTAGGGTACAAAAGATTGATAGTGTACGGCAGAATTGTCCGCCGCGTTGATGTTTATGTGCATCATAGTTTAGCTCGGCACGCCACAGCCGTCGGCTCATTCCACAGGGTATCTGTCTGGAAGAACTCAACGTATTTGCGATCCCTCAGAGACAATAGTCCGACCCAGCAACAGAATTGAAGGCCGGTACTTGCCATCGCATATTCTCCATCGGGAGTAATGGCTATTTGGACAGGGTTGAAGTAGAGATTGGGGTCGGGTACACCGTAGTATGGCGGCGGCGGGGGAGGAATAATTGACTCTAACTGATCGGATATTGCATCGACCATGTAAACGGACCGATACACGTCCCAGTTGTCAAAATTCTCCGGATCGGTGAACAGGATTGTTTTCCAATCAGGAGTGATCGTCATCTCTGTATTCTGTGAACCAATCCAGTATGAGAACCCAATTGTACTGTCTGCGAGATTATAGGAAACCACGCGTCCGCGATTCTGGCCATAGTAGATGTAAAGAAATACCTTGTTCTAGT
>JBBTMW010000122.1:0-7172 GCA_038067995.1 Candidatus Zixiibacteriota bacterium | reverse complement strand
AAGGGTGCAATCGTCAGCATGGGCCTTCTTGGCAATTTTGGCGGCATTGTCGTATCCGATATGAGGATTGAGGGCGGTGACAAGCATCAGCGACCGCTCCAGATGGGTGCGGATGTTGGCCGGAATCGGTTCAATTCCTATTGCGCAATGTTCGTTGAACATCTCGCATGAATCGGACAGCAGTCGAATCGACTGTAACAGATTATGAATGATGACCGGCTTGAAAACGTTCAACTCAAAATTGCCCGATGCCCCGGCAACATTGACAGCAACATCATTGCCGATTACCTGAGCGCAGACCATGGTCATCGCTTCACACTGGGTGGGATTTACCTTTCCCGGCATGATTGAAGACCCCGGCTCATTGTCGGGAATTGATATTTCGCCGATCCCACAGCGGGGACCTGAGGCCATCCAGCGGACATCATTGGCTATTTTCATGAGTGAGCATGCCAATGTTTTTAGCACCCCCGACATCTCGACCATGGCATCGTGCGATGCAAGGGCCTCGAACTTGTTAGGGGCGGTCATGAAAGGTTTGCCGGTGAGGCGGGCAATCTCGGCGGCGGATTTCAATGCGAACTGCGGATGGGTGTTGAGGCCGGTTCCTACCGCCGTTCCGCCGAGGGCGAGGGGATATTGACGGACGAGGGCGCTCTTGATTCGGTCGAGGCCGAGAGTCAGTTGAGCGGTGTAACCGGAGAACTCCTGACCTAAAGTAAGGGGGACAGCGTCCATCAGGTGGGTGCGGCCGATTTTCACGATGGCGTCAAACTTCTTCGATTTTGCATTCAATGTGTCGCGCAGGGTTGTCACTGTCGGAATCAGGCGACGATGGATTTCCTCGACAGTAGCGATATGCATGGCTGTCGGAAACGTATCGTTTGAGGACTGCGATTTGTTGACGTCGTCGTTAGGGTGCACCGGTTTTTTCGTGCCGAGCGGTTGCCCGGCGATCTCGTTGGCGCGATTGGAGATGACCTCGTTGACATTCATGTTGGTCTGAGTCCCCGATCCGGTCTGCCAAATAACGAGAGGGAAATGCTCGTCAAGTTTTCCCGAAATGACCTCGTCGGCGGCCTTGAGTATCAGCTCTCCCTTATCTTGTGGTAGCACTGCCAGATCCATGTTGACCTTTGCGGCGGCTTTTTTGAGGGTGCCGAAGGCGCGAATAAGTTCGCGGGGCATCCGTTCGCCGCCGATGCGAAAATTCATGAGGGAGCGGGCGGTCTGGGCGCCGTAGTATTTGTCGGCCGGAACCTGAACCTCGCCCATCGTGTCGGTTTCAATGCGATATGTCATAGGAATCCTTTTTGATTCATGCGGTTTAGCATAGGCGAGGAATATAGGGGGTTGAAGGCCGGGGGGAAAGTGGGGGGGATGGAGCGATTTTAATGTGATTAATGAATGCAAAGTCGATGATTTCTAGATATCAGCAAGAACCTAATCCCGCCTGCAACAAGGGTCACCCAAATGATAACCCACTCAAAGGTCGCCAATGTCAGTGGTTTTTAATCCTGCCCAGTCTGATGACCCTTTTCAGATAACAAACGGAATAATACGTTTTCCCAGTAGCATCGCATACCCCAGCTACAAATTTGTCCCTATCGATGTCCAAGCCATCCTGCAACATCATGTACATGTGTGATTGACCTTCCCCCAGAGTTACTGCTGCCTTGGCAGTCGTAGGATCCATGCAGATCATATGTGTGGCGTTATGATGCGCGCGCAGCTTCAATGGCACTGCCAAAAAAGCGGTAGTAACCACTATCGGTCGTCTGCCTCTATTAGCAGCCGTAATTCGAATATAAAGTTTGTCACCATATGCTGTCTCTTTAGGGAATACTCTTTGGTTATCGACAGCTCTTACAATAATGCGCGCTCGATCTCTTATGAATTCCAAGATTTTTATGGTCCCAAGAATTGTGGATATTATAGCTCCCCAGAAGGCAAGTAAATCGGTAATTGTCAGTGCCGTATCCATATTCTTAATTTAACTATGACGATCAGCCAAGTCCAGCAGTGAGAAGTTGACTTTATGCTCAATAGTGACCACCACTAAGGGCGGGTCGCCCACAAATTGGGCCTTGTTGAAAAAGTTCTCAGGACTCAAAATCAACACGATATGTTACGGAACGTCGCATCGAGCGGAGACGAGATGCGTTGTCTTGGCAAGGGGCAGACGGGACGTCTGCCGCCCACAGAACCCCTGGAAGGTGGGGCACCCCGCCCGCGGGTGCGCGGAACTACCCCCCCCCACAAAAAAAACGGGCCGGCTGAGGCCGACCCGTCTGTGTGTTCGCTTCTAATACAAGAGGCGATTAGTGGCGTCCGCGGAAACCACCGCCGCCGCCATCGCGACGCGGACCGCCCGAACGACCACCGCCGCCGCCGCCACCCGGACGTTCCGGACGGGGGTTGGCTTCGTTGATCTTAAGAGCGCGGCCTTTGCAATTGACGCCGTTCAATTCGGCGATCGCATTACGACCTTCGTCACCATTGGACATTTCAACAAAGCAAAAACCGCGGGATTCTCCGCTGATTTTGTCCTTGATGATGGTTACTTTTTGGACTTCACCGTGCTGTGCGAAAAGTTCACGGATATCGTCTTCAGTTGCCTGGTACGAGAGGTTGCCTACATAGATGTTCACGACATACTCCTGAAAAAAATGGTTCTTGGTTTCAAATTGACACTACCCTCCCACGGCAGTCATCAAGACATACGCAACGGACCTCCATACAAACAAGTGACTGTTATGCAGTCCGGGCACGCTTGAGAGTCATCGGAAAGCTTTCCGTGAGGTCGCGGCATGAGACGGCTGTGGATTATGCAGAGCATATAAGAAAGTTACCTGTTTTCCTCGTCAAGAATGGATGCAAGAATCTTCGATACCGGCACCGACCCATCCCCCGGGTCCTTCATCTGCGGGAAGAAAAGAACATCGCGAATCGAGTGCTGGTTGGTCAATACCATTATCAGGCGGTCGACCCCGAAGCCGAGACCGGCGGTTGGGGGCATGCCAAAGGTCATGGCAGTGATAAAATCGTCATCAAGGGGCTGAGCCTCGGCGTCGCCAGCCTCAAGGGCTTTCCCCTGCTGGAGGAACCGCCCCAGCTGGTCGCATGGGTCATTCAGTTCGCTGAAGGCGTTGCCGGTTTCCAAAGTAGCGATAAAAAGTTCAAAGCGCTCAGTGAGGCGGGGATTACTACGGTGTCGTTTGGCCAGAGGGGAGATTTCAACCGGGAAATCGCAGACAAAGGTCGGCTGAACAAGGGTGTGCTCGACTTTCGCCTCCCAGACCGCGGCGACTACTTTCCCCCAATTGACCAGATCGTCGCCATGCACGCCAAGCTTATTGGCGGCGGTTTTGGCCTGCTCGAAAGTCATCTCTGACATATCGACGCCGGTAGCCTCCTGAATGGAGCCGAGCATGGTGATCCATCGGAACGGCGGTTTGACGTCGATCTGATGATCGCCATAGGGGAAAACATGGGAGCCGTGAAGTTTGAACGCAACATCACGAATCAGTTCTTCGAGAAGGGCGGCCATATCTTTGTAATCGGCATAGGCCCAGTAAAGCTCAATCATGCTGAACTCGGGATTATGGAGACGATCCATTCCTTCGTTTCGGAAATCTTTGCACAGCTCCCAGACCTTATCATATCCACCAATGATGAGCCGCTTGAGATAGAGTTCATCGGCGACCCGAAGGTACATCGGCATATTAAGCGTGTTGTGATGGGTCACGAATGGTCGCGCCGAGGCACCGCCGTAAATCGGTTGCAGAATCGGTGTTTCGACCTCAAGAAAATCATGACGATTAAGAAAATCGCGAATGTGCTGAATAGCCCGCGAACGAAGGACAAAGACCGCGCGGACATCGGGATTCACAATCAAATCGATATAGCGCCGACGGTAGCGAACTTCGATATCAGTCAATCCGGAGTGTTTATCCGGAAGGGGGTGCAGTGCCTTGGCCAGAATCTCAAATGATTTTACCGCTAGCGACTTTTCGCCGGTCTTGGTGGTGAACAGGGTTCCATCGCACCCGATGATATCGCCAAGGTCAATCGTATCGAAGAGATCGAATCCCTCCTGCCCGACGTTATCGAGTTTGACATAGGTCTGCAGACGGCCGGTCGAATCGTGCAAATCGGCAAAAAATGACTTTCCCATTTTGCGCTTCAGCATGATCCGTCCGGCGAGGCGAACCACCGTTTGCGCCTCGGCGAATTCGTCAAAGCGTTCAAGCGTCGCCGAACAAGTATGGCTACGGTCGTAGCGATAGGGATAGGCGATCTTGCCGCTTTTCTCTATCGCGCGAACTTTGTCACGGCGGATTCGCATCAACTCCGCGAGCGGGAGGGTGATGGGATCAGGGGCTGGAGCGGTGTTACCGCCGCCCGATGGAGTCGTCGACATATGGTCGTTCTTATTCGAAGTCATCTTCAATTATTTCCGGGGGAAAAACTCAGAGTTTTCCAGTTTTCAATCGTTTGTTAAATGCGGTCGCCACACCTTTTGGAACAAGCCCTTTAATGTCGCCGCCGTGGCGGGCGAAGTCTTTGACCATTGTCGATGAGAGATAGACCCATGACAACGACGGCATCAAAAAGACGGTTTCGACATTGCGGGCGATTCTGCGGTTCATCAGCGCCATCTGAAACTCGTATTCGAAATCGGAGACGGCTCGCAATCCGCGAACAATGGCCGATGCCCCTACCTTCTTGGCGAGATCGGCGGTCAACCCTTCGAAACCGACAACGGTTACCTTTCGGCCAAACGGCTCATTCTTGACCGCAGTCTTCATCATGGTCAGTCGCTCTTCAATGGAAAAAACGGGATGTTTCCCCGGATTCATGGCAACGGCAACCACCAGCGAATCAAATAAACGCGATGCGCGCTCAATGAGCGACAAATGGCCGTTGGTCACGGGGTCGAATGTGCCGGGATAGACGGCAATGGTCTTCTTATGAACAGAGCTCAAACTATCTCAGACAATACTGAAAAAAGTGGTCATATAGTCAAGGCCAGTATAGCATACAAACCCAAATCTGGCAAGATTATTCCAAGGCCAGCCCGAGGGGGACAAGATAGCGGTGGGCGGCCGATTGGGATGCCTGGGCTGGTTCGGCAAAGAAACCGGCGTTCAAACGGGGTATTGTAATCAGCCCGGGGAAATGACGCTGAAGGATTTTGCAGTGTTCTTCGGTAGCCTGAAGACCAGATAAGACGATTTGTGTGAGTGGAGTGGTAATGCCGAGGCTAAAAAGTCGGCTCTGGTGGAGGGCTATCACGGTCCGAATATCGCGCATGGCCATATCGACGCTGGCCGGGCTCGACCAGTCGGTTCCCGAAAGGGCACATTGTCCAACATCGACTATTCTTCCCCCCTGCAAAAAAGCGAGGGTTGTGGCGGAGTCGTCAATTTCGACGGCGACAAAATAATCTCCCCCCGAACCGATGGCGAAGGTCATGATCGCTTTTCCCAGAGCGACCGATCGCGGGCAAAAATGCACCGATTCGCCCTTTCCAAGACCGCGCGATTCGATCCGCTGATTTAATTCCTCAGCGCATTCCCGCTTGAGGGCAAGCCCCAGCCAGCGCGACGGAGACTCGGTTGGAATCAGCTCGTGGAGATAGTCCTTAGGCGGATCGAGGAGTAAAAGAGAGAGCTCGTACTGCGCGGCGCTCTTTGGGTCGACAGTCAGCAGTTCGGGAATTCGCAATTGCTTTGCAACGACACAGGCATTGGGTACTCCGACCGAGAGGTGCAGGAGCGGTTCACCTTCGGAGACAGATTCATCGGAGATCGTTTTCATATCCATGACCATCGGCCGCCCCGATGTGTACCGTACTCGTGCCAGAGAAATATGGCCGGAGTGAAGATCAAGACCGGTGCGTTCGAGGAAGGCAGTCATGGACGGGCAATCCGAAGATAGGGTTTGATGCGCTCATAGAGCTTCGGTCCGATGCCGTTGATGTCGGTTATGTCGACCTCTCGCTTGAAGGAATGGGTCTTGCGATACTCGACGATACGATCGGCGAGGGTTCGTCCGATGCCGGGGAGGAGTTCAAGGGAATCGGCAGGAGAGGTGTTAGGATCAAGGATAAAAACGCCGGTGAAAATCTTGTCATCCTGGCCGAGAATCAACTCGAGTCGCGGCGATGGCGGCGCTGATTCTGCCCGCGACGCAACAAAGAGATAAAGATTCATACCGCAAGCGGTGATACACAGCGCAAGGATGCACAATAACTGGCGATGCGAAAATCCAAACCAACGATTCATGTTGCAGTATTACTCCCGGATGAATATAGGCGGGAAAGGGTGAATCGACAAGCGCGGGGGCGATTTCAGCGAATGGCCGGGGTATCAGACGGCTTCGGCTCGAGAAGGTCTTTGGTCTCGGTCAGTTTTCCGGAGACGCGATTGAGGATTTTGAGCCGGGTCAGTTTTTCATCGGCCTCAAGCCCCCATCCGGTCATAGTGTCCTGCCCCCGCGTGATGCGCACAAAGGCATCGGTGCGAATCTTCTCAGTCCGTGAATCCCAAAAGAGATAATCGGTCTGCAAGGTGGCGTTGTCGGGAGTGGTGACGACGACATTCCCGAAGACATCCATGATTCCGCTTTCCTCACGAACCAGCCCGGAATCCCCAACCAATGTGGTCGAGAGAGCGCCGAGGGAGTCGAAGGCGTCGACATTGACAGTGTAGGCCATGGTCGAATCTTTGGCCTGATACTTGAGAATACGGGTGGCATGGATTTCGGCGGTGACCCGCTCCGCCTCGTAAAGATAGATGGTCGCGCCACGTACCTCGGAGTCGGGACGGACTGAAGTATCAGATGTTTTGGCAGAATCGGTTGCAGTCCGTTCCCGCGAGGAACATCCGGCGATTATGGCGACCAAAATGAGGATATTAGCCGCCCATGTATATCGATGTGTTGTCATATCACAATGCTTCTATCATTATCGGTCGGGAAAAGTCGCATTTAAGGGGGAAAAGTCAAGAGGGATATGTAAGATTGTGAGTAAAACGGCGATGAAGCCATATCCATTGGTCACGATACTGATCGATTATAGTCTCTAAACTCTTTGAGCACCTTGTAGTTATGTCAATTACTGCGGCTTCGGAATCATGGATGTCTTCGGGAATGTCGTCGTCACCACT
>JBBTMW010000121.1:0-8943 GCA_038067995.1 Candidatus Zixiibacteriota bacterium | reverse complement strand
TCCAAACAGGTCGGCGGTATAGGAACCAAGGGACCGGGGGAAACCCAACTTGAGGTCGACCGCCGTCGCGTACGCGATCGCATTGCAAAACTCAAGGAGAAGCTGGAGAAACTTGATGTTCAGCGCGCTACCCAGCGCAAATCGCGGCAGGAATTATTCAAAGTGGCGTTGGTTGGCTACACCAACACTGGCAAATCGACACTGTTTAACAAGCTGACCAAAGGGGATGTCACCACCGCTAACATGCTTTTCACGACCCTTGATTCGACAACCCGGGTCATGTCGTCGGGATATCCTTGTCGGGTGGTCTTTTCGGATACGGTGGGGTTCATCAGAAAACTTCCACACCAGCTTGTGGAATCTTTCAAATCAACCCTCGAAGAAGTCGCCCTGGCAGATATGCTCCTGCATGTAGTAGATTGTACCGACCCTCACTATCGAGAAAGAATCGAAGAGACCCGCCAATTACTTCGTGAAATTGAAGCCGACCGTATTCCTTATCTATTGATATATAATAAGATAGACGCAAACCCGGAGTTTGTTCCGCATGTCGAGAATGGCAGTAGCTGTTTTCTTGCCTCGGCGGTATCAGGTCAAGGGTTGGATTCAATTCGGGCGGAGATTATCACCGCCTCTGACCGCTTTGCTAACTCTCACTATCACAGATAGTTCTCCTATTTTTCTCCCTAAACTTTGCCGCTTTGCCTGCCGATACTAATCAGTGGTAGGTTTCATTCGCACATTATGGCAAAAAATATTCTTATAGTCGACGACAACCCGAACATGTCCTCCTTGCTGGCGGAGATGCTCGAGGTATTTGATTATGAGTCGGTTCGGGCTGGCGACGGTCAGCAGGCTCTGTCTGAGCTTGAGAACGGAAAATTCTCCATGGTCATTTCTGACATGCGTATGCCCAACATGACCGGGCTCGAGCTTCTTGCCGAGGTCAAAAAGCGGCATCCCAAACTCCCGGTTGTTATCATCTCCGGCTATTCGATGGCCGAACTGAACATTGGCGAAGATGGTGCCCGCCCGGATGGTTTTCTGGCCAAGCCCTTCATGATGTCCGATATCGAAAAACTGCTCAACTCCCTCCTCTAAGCTCCGCTTTTGTTTACAAGACTTCCCCTTTCCAATTGATTCTGCTCTCCTTATCTTAAGTCAAATAGGAGCAGGTAAAACCAGTATGCCATCACGCAATAGTAAGAATAGCACGACAGTCAGCCCCGGCCAGAATCTTAAGAATCTTCTGCGGGGATCATCGCTTTTCGATGAGATAGAAGAATCCGCCCTGGATGAAATTCTACCGTCGGTTGTCAAACACCACTACCCTCGTCATGGGATGATTTTCAGTGAGGGGGATCCAGCCCACGGGTTCTTCATTCTGGGTTCTGGCAAGGTGAAACTTTTCAATCAATCGGATGAAGGGAAAGAACAGATACTCATGGTGGCGGCGCCGGGAGATTCTTTCGGCGAGCTATCGATGTTTGTGAGCGGCAAATTTGCCGCCTGCGCCGAGGCGCTCGAAGAGTCTGAAGTGTTGTCGATTGATCGTGACCGCTTCGTCGCCCTTCTTGGAAAGAACCCGCATCTGGCGCTGAATCTTATTGTGCGCCTGTCAGCGAAGCTTCGTTCGCTGGTCAGTCTCGTTGATGAGCTGTCTCTGTCGGACGTAACAACCCGCGTCGCCCGCTATTTGGTGCATCACCTTGACGACGATCATAGCGGTAATAATCGCGGCGACTCGCGCCATCCTATCCATATCAATCTCTCGGAAAAGAAACTTGTCCTCGCGGCCCAGCTTGGCACGATTCCCGAAACGCTGTCGCGCTCTCTGGCAAAGCTATCGCGCGATGGAATAATCCATGTCACCGGGCCGCACATTGATATACTCGACGTGAACAAACTTCGCCAAATGGCGGAATAGCTTCGAAGGCTCCGTGGGCTGATTTCCTTCTCGACCGATTACTAATTAAACTGTGAGCGCTTTTTGGGGTAGGCCGATTTTGCCTGGGTCTGGGTCGGTTCTCGTTTTCGATCTCAAATCGCGTAATTCAAACGGATCCGCAAAGATGTCCGCCAAACTCGCGCCAGCCAGATACGCCAATCGTTTCGCTGACTGCACCATCGGCGGCGCCCCACATAAAAAGACCCGAACACCTGTGAGATCAGCATTCTCTGCAAAAGCAGTGTCATCCGCCCGACCGTGACGATGGCCCTCTCTTGTGGTTGATCCTGAGACGCACGGATGATAGTGAAAGTTATTGTACCTGCTCACCATCTCTCTGAGTTCGTTGCACAGATAAAGCCCCTCCGAGTGGCGGCTTCCGTGGTAAAGATCAATCCGGCCAGCATGCCCCGCGGCAAGAGCCGATCGCACTATCCCCCAGAGAGGTGCGAGGCCGGTACCGGTCGCAACGAGGAGCATTCGCTGGCTCGGCCGTCCCGGCAGATAGTAACTTGCTCCGTGGGGACCGATCAGTTGAACCACTTCACCGGATGCAACTTCATCACACATCCAATTGCTCATCACGCCGTTCTCCAGTCGCTTGACATGAATTTCCAGAGATGAATCAAGCGACGGAACACTCGCCAGAGAATAACTGCGTATGAGACCTGTATTTACACGGCGCACGTTTATGAATTGACCGGAGTGGTATTCAAAAGATTTCTCTGTATCGAGACGTATAGCGCATATTCCGGTAGCCAAAAATGTCTTGTCAACTACGACTGCCCTCTGAATTATCCCCGGATTGGATATGCGAGAGATCGTCAGATCGCCGGGGACTGGACAAAGGCACGGCAGGAAGTACCCCTCATTGCGCCACGTTTCTTTCAGACCCGCGGTAGCCAATTCGGGAATAGGGGCCCCACCTTTGTACTTCAGCATGCATGACTGGCAAATACCGTTTCGGCAGGAGAACAGAATATCCGCCCCCTGCCGAATCAATTCGCTGAGAAGATTTTCGGAATCGGAGCAATGAAAAGTGGCGCCCTCGTATTCTATTACCGCCATATTATGATGCCCCTCTTTCCTAAGCTACCAAGAAACAGTGAATTGAAATATTACTGCCCCAAAACATCTTTACGCGTCGAGGCGGCGGCGCCAATGACCTCATCAACCAGCGATTTTTCGACGCCAAGTTGCTCGAGGGTGGCCTTCAAATGACCGGCAACGGCGTCAAAATGACCGCCATTCAGTCCGCGCGCAACGAGCGGAGCGTGTGCAGTCCGAAGATCTTTTCCGCTGTA
Source organism: Candidatus Zixiibacteriota bacterium (assembly GCA_038067995.1). GTDB lineage: Bacteria > Zixibacteria > MSB-5A5 > GN15 > FEB-12 > JBBTMW01. The sequence goes on along the minus strand of JBBTMW010000121.1, from coordinate 5,691 downwards.
TTTGTTCGGGCCGCCAAACGCCATGGTGAGAAACGCCTTCTGCTTGGCTCTCTGCGCATCCATATCGGTTGAATCGAAGAAGTGGCTGATACTTTTGTCGGCGAGCACCCGCCTGTAAAAAATGTCGACGGCGGCATCAACGGCGCCAGCGCCGCCGAGGCGTTCAAAGAGGCTGGGGGCAGGTTTTGTCATCTGTGTCATGTTTACAGTCCTTTCTGATTGTGTTCAAGGTCGTTACCGCTACCGGATACATGTATCATCGACCCATCGCATTAGGACTTTATGGCATGGAGCTTTTTCAGAACATGATTTTTGAGGAAGAGGGATCCAACACGACCCACAATATACGAGTAGCTGGTCGCCTACTCGGCAATGTGTATGTCAGATTTGCAGGATCAGGGCAAACCGATGGGCTTGTTGAAAAAGTGTGTTTTGGGAGAAAAAAGAATTTTGTCATTCCGGCCAATCCCCGCGGATGCGGGGAGCAGAGCCGGAATCCATCTTGCCCGACAAAGAGTAAGATGGATTCCCGCTTTCGCGGGAGTGACAGTTTCGAGAGTGCACAGTGAATTGAAGGGTTTTTCAATAAGCCCCGATGTGTGCATCTCTGCCTTCAGCGAATTCGCATATCAAGCTGATACCCAGTTATCTCTTCGACACATTCGCCTTTGCTAAAACTCCAAAATATTCATTGAAGTGAAACTCCTTCGGTTCGAAGGGAAATGGACCGAGGGTAAATTCAGCGTTATTTCCTGATATGACCTGACGTACCGTCTTCGTTTCGCTGGAGGCGCCCGCAAGTCGAATCAGCACCGGCATCGTGAAAGTCGAATCGACATTTCGCACTTTTGTCTTGCATGCGACTGACCACCCCGCCTCCCCTTTGCTCACTGAGTACTCCACGTCGTAATTCGGATAATTACGCCCATACAACCAATGCTCGAAGAACCAGTTGAGTTTCTGGCCGTAGTGTTTTTCCGCCAGGCGAATGACATCGTTATTGCTGAACGATTTCATGTTGGTCAGAAGGGACAACTCGCGAACAAACCTCAGAAACGTTCTATCCGAATTAGTTTCTGTGTCAAACATCAAAAATCTCAGCATATGCACAACCCAGATGGCTTTGTTGACCCGGCACATCGGTTCGCCGCGGCTTCCCGCTACAAGCGGCAAATCGCGGGAGAGATCTGCGATGGTGAAAAATGTGTCACGGCGATTAATCAGGTGCGAATAGAATTCCCCCACTGTGAGGCTGTTCTGAATATACATGGCGCCGAGATAGAGTGGCATCGCTTCGGTGATCCAGATGTCTCTGTCTGTTTTGGGGCGCATTTGAGTCCCGAACCACTGACGCGCCACCGTCGGACCGGCAACGGTGTGAAACCCACCGACAGCGGCCATCATCCCCTCCGATACGCACGCCACCTGCGGAACTCCCACCAACCCGGGAGCGCTTGCCGAACTTTGCGGTGAAACATAGAAACTGAATACTGCCGACGGCGAACCAAGAAACGAACCAAAATAGTCGAAGGCGCCGATCGTGACTGGCTGGTAGATCTCATCGGGAACGTAGCAGGTAAAGGTTCTCTTATTGATTCCCTCTGACTTCAGAAAATTGACAGCCAACCCGCCTTTTGTCGTAACGGGAATGGTGTCGAACCCCGCGGCACATGCTTCGTGAGCATACTTGCTGTACAGACCCGTAGGTGACGCTGTGAATATATCGTATCGTCCATCCTGTGTTACCGCACCCATTCCCGGCGCGATGTAATTGAATCCCCGGGGGACTTTATAATTCACCACAAGAGGGGCGGGGGACTGGTCTTCGACACTCGGAAAAGGGAAGTCGAAATTTTTCCCTTTATACCACAGGGTAAAATCAAGCGTGTCCCCTTTCCTCGCATACTGCGGAAGCACTATGCCTATAAAGTCGAAATCTTTTCTGCGCCAATAGTCTACGGGCTTGCCGTTGAAGTAAATCGAATCCTCCTTGAGATTGTAGTGCAGAAACAAAGAGACAAACCTGGCGCTGTCATCATTGACAACGAGCCGGACATGGGACTCGGCGAGGTCAATATTACGTCCGTCCGGCCCCCCCATTGTCAGAGTCGCGCTTCGGTCAACCACTGTCGTCGGATAGGCAATATTTGACAGCAGGCTATCGTCGAACGCATTGCTCTCACTGCGCTGAAAGACTGCCCCTTCACGAACGGTTACATCGCCGCCCTCGACTTCGTAGCCTATAGCTACTTCCTCAGGACGATTCGGATCGAATGTAAAGGTGTAGCGGTTGAAATCAGCCCAAAAATAGCCACCTGCCACTCGCGCATAGAGCGAACGGATCAATTGAAAGTAGTTGTCATAGGTATGCTCGATTCGCGGGAGAAAGAAAACCTCGCCTTGCGCGGTTTTGGCGGCGTTGAAATATTTCCAATCGAGTGTTGTCTCCTGAAATGAGAACCGCTTCTTGAGTTCAAGATCAAAATCATCAGCCATCCGAACAAACAAAACCTGGAAAGTGTCATTGACGGCATCTTTGTGCGATGCCATCTGCAGGCCATGTCGCTCACTGTGGGAGGGAACATCGATGTGAACAGTTCCCATGCCGACAAAAATCGCCGTGGTCGGACGATTGTCGACATATCGAAGGAGGTGGATCACTCCATCCTCAAAGACAAATGTCGCGCAATCTTTTTTGTATACAAAGTTCTTGATCGTTGCCATCTGACAAGGGTTGTTGAGAAGGTCCTGACCGATGGCCGTATAGTCCTGAGAAAACTTTTTCATGAAAGCCGAGTCTGCAAGGCAAGTAGCAGACATTACTACCGCAAGGATGAGTGCAAGCCGTCCTGTTGTCATGATTGATTCCCTTATATATAAATCCAAAATCGTTATCTATTAGACGAAAAAATTACTCAAATGTTGGCCATTTCCGCGATTTCGTCGGAAATTATCTGCAATGCGGCTTCAAATTTTTCATCAATTGTTGGTTTGGGTGATATGTACCTATACCGGGGATGACCACCCCAACCTCCGGTGAGCGCCCTCTCAATTTCCAGAGCTTCAGCTCTACTTTCACGGCGAACAGTATCGGTGCGGTAGAGTTCGTCCCCCAGCCCGGCGGTAGTCCCCAGATGGATGACGAGACTATAACGCTGATATTCCCGTTCGAGGGTGGTGCCAACGGCGGTCATGGTTTCGGGGTGAAATGCGAAGGCGTCGATAGTCCCGCGATCAGTCACAAACGGTTTACCGGCGATGTCGTTTTCGCGTTTAATCTGACGGCTGTAGATTTCGCGATGAAATTCGTGCCAGTCATGACGAAAGCCGGGATTTTCGGTTAGAAGAGAACGGGCAAGTTCGTCAAAGAAAATAAAGTCGCGAAAGAGTTCACGTGGCCTGAGCCACTGAATGAAATCAGTTTTTCCAGAAGCGGGAGCGCCGGTTATCACGATTCGCGGTATCTTGCAGTTCATTGAAAACCCTCGCGACAATCTAAGGGGGGTTAGACATGTAAGTCAAGGCGGCTCTGTCCCTTCAGATTGACGCCCCATTTACCATGTGACAAGAAGAATGCGGTTACCTATACTGGATAACTATCTTGAGTTTGGCGAAAGGGAAACCAATGTCGCTTGATATCACACGCATTCAGGAGTATTTGCAGAAGCATCAACTTGATGGCTGGTTGCTTGCAGATTTTCATGCCCGCAATACTATCGCGGTGGAACTGCTCGGCCTTTCCGGAATAGTCACCCGCCGATCATTTTACTTCATCCCCTCCGAAGGAAAACCAACCGCCCTCGTTCATGCTATCGAGCAGGATAAGTTCGAAGGCATTCAGGGTACTCACATCATTTTTTCCGGCTTTAGGGCGTTGGAAGAAAAGCTGGAAACTTTGCTTTCAGGATGCCACCGAGTCGCGATGGAATACAGCCCCAAAGGGCGACTGCCCTATATCGGCCTTGTCGATGCCGGAACCATTGAACTGGTGAAAGGCTTTGGCATTGATGTTGTCACATCGGCTGATCTGGTGGCGGCCTTTCAGGCGGCATTGTCGGTCGAACAGATCGCACTCCACCGGATAGCGGCGAACAATTTGATTGAAATCCAGAATACCACATTTTCGTTTATTCGCGAATCGATTGTGTCAGGAAAGACTGTCACCGAATACGACGTGGTCAACTTCATGCGCGATCAATTTTCGGCCTTTGACATGGAGGCGGCCTTTGGGCCTAATTGTTCGGTCGACGGTAATGCCGGTAATCCCCACTACGAACCACTTTCAGGCAAATCGACCACTCTTCGTCGCGGACAATTGATTCTGCTCGATCTGTGGGCGAACGTCAAACAGTCTGGCGCTGTCTACGGAGATATTACCTGGATGGGCTTTGCGGGGAAAAAAGAAGATATCCCCGAACGTTACACTCATATCTTTGCCGTACTCATGAAAGCCCGCGATGAGGCGATCTCTTTCCTGCGGGCCAATATCGATTCCCGTCCGGTCTATGGCTGGGAGGTCGACGACGCCGTTCGCAATGTCGTCACGGCCGCCGGATTCGGCGACTACTTCGTGCATCGCACCGGTCACAGCATTACGACATCCGAGCACGGCACCGGTCCCAATATCGACAATCTCGAAACCGAGGATACCCGACGCCTTCAAAAGGGACATCTCTTCTCAATTGAGCCGGGGATATATATGAAAGATTGCGGCTTTCGCACCGAAATTAATGTGCTGATAGGGCACAACGGCGTTGATGTGACGACGCTCCCTTTACAAACTGAAATTACCGCGCTCTTTTGATTCTATGTATGTAACCGAGGAGATGGTCGCCGATATGGCCGCCCGCTTTGGCACACCCAAACGGGCGAGATACTCCTTTCCTCTCAACGATCGTGAGCAGGGGTTGATTCGCGCCTCTCTGGCCAAGGGACGGGCGCATGATTTCACGCTTTATGTTCATCACAAGGGTCAGCTTCTGGTTATAGCAAAGCACTCCTATCCCCACGGGTTGTATCGGGCGCCTTCGGGAGGACTAAACCCCGGCGAACCCTTTCTCGACGGAATCGCACGAGAAGCCCTTGAGGAAACAGGGTGTGAGATTGCTATCCAACGATTTGCGCTTCGCACCGAAGTGAATTTTTGGGCAGGGACTGAATCGCTCAATTGGCAGTCGTTTGTATTCGAGGCCGCATATGTGCGTGGAGAATTGCTTTTCACCGACAAACAGGAAATACGGGAAGTGCGGTGGGCAAATCCGTCTGAGTTTGAGACATTCAGCGCCATGATGCGTCAAACGGACGTCGGCGGGTTCCACTATCGCGCCGCTCTTCACGACACCGTCAGCGCCCTTCTGAATATCGGAGCGGCATAAATTATGACGTGGCGCGAACGACTTACCAAACAAGGGGTGCGCGACGCGTCGATTCTCATCGCACTGTTCACCGTGCTGTCACAAATGCTGGGGTTCGTTCGGGAAGCGGTGTTGGCGCATTTTTTTGGAACAAGCGCTGAATACGACTTACTCTTACTTGCTCTCACGGTTCCGATTTTGGTCGGCTCGGTTCTCTTTGTTGCGCTTCCGATGGCTTCGATTCCATTATTACAGTCAAGCCCCGACCATGCCCGCGGACTCACTCTCAAAGATCCATTTCTCACCACGAATGCGGTGATCATCGCCTTAGTGTCCA
>JBBTMW010000120.1:0-5137 GCA_038067995.1 Candidatus Zixiibacteriota bacterium | reverse complement strand
ACAAGCGCCACAAGGGCGCTCGTCATCGCTATGGTTATTCTATACAATCCTGTCTGTAGCCTCACGCTCTTCCCTTCATCTGGCGTTTAAAACCAGGCGTAAGTGAGTGAAAACTTTGGCGTATTGTCCTGAGCCTGATTCTTACTGCTCGGGATGAATGAAAAATCTGCGCGCAGTTTTTCATCCATAAGATACAATCCAGCGCCAAACGTCATGTAACTGTTGGTGTACTCCTCGCCATCATAGCGATAACCGATTCGTCCCGCAATCATCCCCAAATACACAACTTCAGCGCCACCGCCAACAATAACTTGCTGGAGTTCGTTTTGGAAACCGCTGTTTACGGCAACCATTTCTTTTTCAGCCTGGCCGGTAATGAGCACTCTCCAGTCTTCTTCTTTCTTCGGCCACCAACCGAATCCCACAGCCAACGTGCGAGGAAGCGGGTCGGACTGGCTGGCGTCAATATAGGAAATGTCGGGACCGAAGTTTCTGGCCGACAAGCCCAGACGCAGATTTCTCTTCATTTGATATAGCAGTCCGCCGCTGAGCGCAACACCAGTTGCTGTGCCATCTCCGACCTCCGCTCCGGCGCCCACTTTGGAGAGCCGCGAATAAATCACTCGGGCGCCAAGTCCGCCCGCCAGCTTGCGCGTGAGAGCGCCGCCATAGAGCAAATTCAAAGAAATGTCATAGGCACTGAATGATCCGGTGGTATTTGCGAACTCGTCAGTAATGACAATGTCACCATACGAAAGAAGTGAGAGACTCACACCAAAGGTCCCCAATCCCGAAATCGGCATCACCATTGACACAAATTCAAAGTTGAGGTCTTTGACGTCCAGATTGCTCAGCAGGGGAGTGTGCATAGCGGTTATTTCCCGACGGGCCGGGACAAAGTGGGCGATTGTTTTGCCGCTCACCACCTGGAATCCTTCGTCATCAGAGATGATGGCGAAAATCCGCTCATTGCCAATGCCGGCAAATTCGGAACGTCCCCATGATGCCCCGTCATACTCGATCACCCCTTCGCTGGTCGCAAAATAATGTTTCCCTTCAAAGCGGACAATCTCCAGTGTCGCACAGGCCGCCGGATTGCGGTAGACCTTCACGCGCGCACCCACAGAGAACTGTTGGTCGCCGAGATCATTCATGTCGACAAACATCGCCGTCATGGCTTCGGGAGATATCGATTGCGGACGAACAATTGCTCCAACGATGGTTTCCTTCGTCTGCCCCTCAACTACCTGGACCTCAGCGAATCCGGGGAGCGCCCAACGTCCGGCGTTCATAAAGGCAACGCCATAGGTTCCGCCGAGGAACAGTTTATCTGTCCCCTGGGAACGAATGGCGGTCATAGTCCCTTTTAGCGCCGGCGAATATGGAACCTTGATGACCTTCCCGGCCTGAATTATGCGAGTAAACAATGCCTCAGGAGTTTCGCTGACCGCCATCGTCTGGCTAACGCTGTCGCCCGCTACCTGCGCGGGAGCCGCCGCTTTGTTCGCTTCGAAGATAGCGGTGCGCAGTTCCTCACGCTCCTTACCTGAGCCATACAATGCGAGCTTGTCGATAATCTTATCGATCGTATCGTCGAGAACTATCGTGTAGTCGCGGTTCATCGACCAGTCGGCCCCGTTGTAGTGCCAGAGTTGCTGACCAACCACGGCAAAGATGTCATTAGCGCCATTCCCACCAAGAGCAGTTACCGGCCCTTCGGGCAAGGTCTGAACGGACTTAAGAGGAGAAGCCTTGGCGCCATCAACGCGCCATACGCCGTTTGTCGTTCCCACAAACACGGTCCCGGCCATAGTGGCCAACGATGTCACGCTGGGAGCGGCCACGCTGTCGCCAAAACTAATCGATTTCCATTCTGAGCCCACCAGCGAATACAATCCCTCGGTGGTCAGAAAGACAATGCCATCTCCACGGGAGGCGAGCATCTTCGGCTCCCCTTCAAACCAAATGGAGAGCGGAATCCGAATTTCTTCGGGGATAAACCGGTTGCGAACACGTTCAAGAGCAAAGAGAATCTTGTCACTTTCCGATTTGTTAAGCGAACTGTCTTTCATTCCCTGTGTAACGGCCTCGCTCACGACGGCGACATTTTCCCAGTTCAAGCGGCACTGGTCATAAAGCAGTCGCAGGGAGTCAACACCCTCGCGAATCGCGGCGCTATCTTTGTAATCCGAAGGGACGCTGGAAGTGATTTTGGCACACAGATCATTCATAAGAGCGTATGTCTGCGGGCTGTTGGCCTCAGCAATCTTGCGTATGACTTCGCTAAGTCGAGTTTCGTCTGCACCGCCAACATTGGCTTTTGCCATCTGGCTCACGGTCTGATCGGTGCGGGTGCGAAAGACCTCTTCGAAGTACCATTTCGACTGGTCAAAACGGGCAAGTCCTTTTGGAGTAATCGCCCAAAGATCATACGAGCTGATGGTTCCTCCGCCGCGAACCCGGACCGCCACAACTTGTCTCAGTGGACGAAGTTCATCGGGGATGTTCACCGTTTGCCACGACGAGCCGAGGGGTTGAGTCCCCAGACCGGCGGCGTTATAGTAAGTGGCGGTGGCATCGTCGGCCACACCTACAAACGACTCTCCCATACCCACCGCTCGTGCGCCGGGGGCAAGTTTGAGAAATTGGACGCCTGATACCGACACGTCGGCAAATCCATCCACCGCGGCAAACGCCAGCAGTAATGTCATTGTCAAACATGTTTTCAGAATGCGTGTTGTCATCGGATTCTCCTCACTATTAGTTAATAACTACAACTTTGCCAAATGATTCGGCGGCTGATCCGCCCTGGGCGCCGACAGCGGTCGCCTTATAGATATAAACTCCCGTCGCCACTCTGTCGCGGGCATACTGGTCACAGCCATCCCACTCGAATACGTTGTCGTATCGACGAGGCGTCAACGGTCCGTCCATGCGAAATTGCCGTATTTTTCTCCCCGATAAGGTGAACAGTTCGAGCGTCAACGACTGCGCCTCTTGCGTCAGCACGAAAGAAAACGATGTCGCCGATTGCATTGGGTTCGGATAATTCAGGAGATCCGCGATTGCGAGAGGGCCGTCGCCAAGAACATCAGCCTCAAATTCTACAGCCGAGGCATTGTTTGCGTTGTCCCATGCCAGAATTTTGAATCTATGCGAGCCGGACGAAAGACCGGTCATCGTGTAACTAAGGGATCCTTCCCGATAGCTGTCCTTGCCATAACTGAAAAGGGGAGTCAGGTCGACGATCGACTGTTGGTCGTCGTCGATCTGCATCGTGATGGAATGTCCCATCCCTGAGACAAGATTGATTCCTGATGGATCGCTTATCGCAAGATTCAGGACATCACCGTTGCGGATGGAGCCGCCGGTGACAAAATCTGGCTGGGAGGCAAAACTGTAAGTAATCGCCGGTCCCGCTGAATCGGTCGATGACACCACCTGGCTCGATACCGGTATTGAATCGACAACCCCAACGGCATCGGTAGTCTCTAACTTGCCATACAGCGACACTCGCGCCGCCTGACCGCCGAAGCCGATATCAAGGGGCGTCATAAACGACACCGCGTATTGACCGTTCGTCACCGTGGCGCTTCCGCGATAGATGATGTATCCATTTACCGTATAGGGAATCCAGGTATCATTCCCTGCGACATAGTGCAGGCGATTCCGCTCGGAATCATAGACAGTGACATCAATAGTCCCGTCCTCCACCACTGTGACATTGGCGTCATCGACAACCCGTCCCGCTACAGTCACAAGTGACAGGGCGGAAAGTGAATCAGGACGTTGAGTGAACTCCATCCCCATCCGCGGAATTCCGAGGCGAAGGAACGGATCGCCGAAAAACATATACTTACGGTCATTGACACGCGGATCGGGCGGTGAGCCGGAATTGTACTGCCGGCGAATTTTCGCCGAGTACATCGCCGCGCAGGCCGTCAATGAGTCGCTGTCAAACATCACGTCGAACACTTCTTGATTGAAAGCGGCATTGTCAGAGGAATAGACGATGCGCGTCGCCGAAATGACGGCAATAGCGCCGTCTTGTCGTGTGATTAAATCCTCGGCCATCGCTCGTCTGTTGGGATTATCAAAGAAGCCGATATCACAGGAGGCGGCGAATACGAAGGGGAGGTTGTTTGAAGTTCGCAAGCGTGGCACATCCCCACTCCGCGTAAAGACATGCTCCCCTGCCCACAGATCGGGATTGCCGTGACCGACATAGTTGACGAGCAAAGTCCCTTTATTCAGAGATTTCACAATCGCGTCGTTTACGGCCGGTTTTCTTTTGCCGGTCTCAAATGGATAATCCCAGAGGTAAATTTTATCGCGGTTGAAGACCCGCGGAAGAAACTGCCGTTCCAAATCTTCGGTTTGGGTCGTATGGAAACTTTCAAAGTCATAGGTGCCAAACTCATCGTCGGCTACGAGGGTAATTTTCGAGCGCCACGATCCAAGATTTGACGGGGACTCATAGGCTTTCACCTTGGCGGTAATTTCGGCAATTTCATCAGATGATGTTACCGGCCAGCGGGCTACCATCATATCATAGCCGCGGTCCCCCAGATATCCCAGACTGGTGTCGGCATCGAGAATGCCATACGATCCGAAATAGACATAATTGTCATCCGACGCCGATTCGTCGTAGCGGTGAATAAACGTAGGAGCAAGATTCTCTTCTCCCGATCCCTGATAGTTGCGATAGTCATACGTCGCATCCCCTACCACCAGCAACATTGCCGGAGAAGGAGTCGGAGCCGTCTCATAGACCTGCTTGACATAATCGCGAATCGCGGCAGGGTCATACACTCCCCATCCGAATACATCCATGATATCTTCAATCGTCGTAACGGTGATACTATATCCCTGTCCTTCGCGATACACCACCCACTCGGCAAGGTCATCAACGAACACTTCAGGGGTGATTACAAGGGCATCGGTTTGCGACGGCACGTCGCGGAGAGGCTGTGGCGCCATCTTTTCGATAGCGATTGGCGCAAAGAGCGCATCCGGCTGAACGGCGATGAGTCTATTGACTTGACCCGCACTGAGTGACATGTCGACTGATACTCTGCCTCCAGAGCGGAGTGCGCCTGAGACAATCATTGGATTTTGTGCATCTGAAACGTCGAAC